>DNAD01000016.1:253-6477 GCA_003484785.1 Lachnospiraceae bacterium | reverse complement strand
ATGTAAAAAGCTATGGACAAGCCGAAGGTGATCTTGCCAAACGCATTGATGCGGTTGTACTACAGGGGAGGAAAAACGATAACGAGCCCCTTTCCCTTCTTTCCGATTCCGTTGCCCTTAAGGGCGTTCTTTGCAAACAGCTTCTTTGTGATCTCACTCCCCGTAAAGGATGCTTGCAAGCTCGGAATCCCTGTCAAGGATCAGCGTCTTATTGTTGCCCACCAGAGAAGCCTTGACCGCATCCAGCCCGCGGATATAGTTGTAGAATTCCGCCTTATCTTCGTTGTTGTAGGCCTCTGACAAAACCGCCATGTACTCCGCTTCGCCCTCTGCCACAAGGATCGCGGCCTGCTTTTCGGCATCCGCCTTCATAATGGTCACTTCCCTGTCGGTTTCGTTTCTTATCTTCTGGGCCTCGGCCTGTCCCTGAGCGGTATAGCTTGCGGCTATGTTCTGCCTTTCAGAGATCATCCTCTCATAGACCGCCTCCTTATTGTCGTCGGGAAGGTCGAGAGACTTTATCTGGGACTGAAGGATAACTATGCCATAGCCGCCCATATCGGTATTTGCCTGGGTAGTGATGAGCTCGGTAAGCTTCTCCCCACGCGATTCTATTACCTCATCCTGGGTCATGGAAGAGATCACGTTCTTTGTGGCGTTATAGACCGCGGCCTCTATCCTCTCCTCAGCCCTGGCCTCTATGGCGTTTAAGGACTGGATATATTTAAGCGGATCGTTCACCATCCAGAGGATATAATTATCCGCTATCATGCTCTTCTTGTCCTTTGTGATGACATCCGAGGCCGGAACGTCATACAGCTGCGTGGAAGAGGTTATTTTCTGGATGTTCTGGATAAAGGGCACCTTTACATGCAGCCCCGGCTCCCCGGTAACCCTTACTACCCTTCCGAACTGCCTTACCGCCGCGTATTCCCTCTGACCCACGGTAAAGGGCATATTGATGAGCAGAATAAAAACAATAAACGCCACTGCTATGATCAACACATTTTTAAACTTTGACATATCACTACCCCCTGTGTTGGAAGTCTTATGCTGCTATTCACAGCCGGATCGCGCACCTGATTGCCGATCCGAACATGAATATTTACGCTTAACTGTCAGTGTTCCGTTACTATTCACAGCCTTTTGGGCTGTGATAGTAACCCCTCATTTTCAGTCTGTGCCCGCTCCGCCTGCGCTGCCGGAAACCTTCGGCGCAGATGCTGAAGGCACGGATCCGCTTGTCCCGGCCCCGGAAGTCTCAGACATGGTCTGGGTAAAGCTGTCAAGGGGCAGCATGGTCTGGGTGGAATTATCGGTGATTATAACCTTAAGGTCGGGAAGCAGCTCCTCCATCGACTCATAGAACATCCTTTTCCTGGTTATCAGCGGATGCTTTTTATACTCCTCATACATCGCCTCAAACCTTGAGACCTGTCCCTCGGCTTCGGCGATCCTGGCCGACTTCTGTGCCTCGGCCACCTGTATTATCCTGTCGGCCTCGGCCTCGGCGCTCGGGATCATCTGATTCCTGTACTGAAGCGCGTTGTTCTTTGCGGTATCGGCCCCCTGCTTTGCGGTCTCCACCGACTTAAAGGCCTGGATGATCTCCTCGGTGGGAGGTTCTGAATCCTGAACCGTGATGTTGACGATCTGCATTCCTATGTTCTGCTCCGCCAGCTCATTTGCGATAAGCTCCTTGACCTTTGCCTGGATCTGGCTCTTTCCCGTGGTCATTGCCTCGTCCACGGTATAGTTGACGACCGTACCGCGGATACTTGCAAGGGCGATGTTTCTGAGGATCTCTTCGGGCTCCTCCGAATAATACAGATAGGCCACGGGATCGTTGACCTTGTATTCAAGGTAAAAATCAATATCAAGAAGGTTAAAATCAGAGGTTATCATAATGCTGTCCGAGCTGTCGGAGATATTCTGGCCGTCCTGCACATAATAGCCTATGCCGGTTCCGTGGGTCGTCATGTCCACAAGGCTCACCCTCTGTATAAAAGGCAGCTTGAAATAAAGCCCCGCGGTGTCTGTCCTTACCACCTTACCGAACTGGGTCACCACTGCGTTCTGCTGCTCGTTCACCCTGTAGAAGCAGCCGAAAATGGCTCCTGCGACTATAATGCACACAACCACTGTCGCTATAAGCTTAAGTATTTTTCCGGCGTCGGGCATATTACCCCCGCCCATCTTAAAGCCCCGGCCGTTGCCTCCCTGGCCGAACTGGAATCCTCCGTTTTCGGGGTTGAAATTGTTATCCATAGACTCCTCCCTTTTCCACCTTTATGGGTGCTCCGCAATGAGGACAGTTGTAATGGATGCCGTGTACATAGACACCTCCGCAGTATTCGCAGGTATCCTCCGCCGGCTTGTCACTGTCTGTCGTACACCTTGAAGACTGTATCTTCGGATCGTTGTCAGGATCCATCTTAAGGCCCTTGATCACCTGATATACCCCGAAAACGGTAACTCCGAGAAGCATAAGCAGCACAAATCCCATCTCGCTGTCGAAGGTTGTCTTTGTAACGGTCTGTGACAGTGAATCAAGAGCCGCGGCCAGAGCTCCGCCAACGCTGTAACGGGAGCTGGCCCAGAGGTTCTGCTGTACCTTCTCCGTCAGCTCCTCCTCTGCCTCTTCGGTAATGGCGCTTTCGCAGTCATCTCCGATTATTCCTTCCCAGCCCCAGGTCTCCCTGTTTCCTCCGTCGGAATATACAAACAGCCAGTGCTTCTCATCGGGAAAGAGGTTGTAATATGTCTTAAGGGCATACACCTCAAGAGTACTGTAATCCCCTTTCCAATCTGCCTCCTCTACGGAAACAAAGGCCGGTGTGACGCCGGTCAGCTCAAGGAAGGAGTCAAAGGAATTCCGAAGCTCCTCTTCATCCTCCCCCGTAAGCACACCGGCCGAGTCTTCTATCACTACCGTCGTATCGTAGTTTGTATCAACCTTTTCGAATATATGAAAAGATGCCAGTAAACAAAAAATAAAGAAAAGAAATGCTCCGCCGCCTGTCATGATACCTGACAATATCGTGGCGCTTCTCTGCTGCCTGGCTGTCTTTGTGGTATAGGGCTCGTCCGAAAAATAATATCTCGGCCTTCCCCCTACATAATATACATATCTGTGAGAGCCCGGGTAGTAGCTCGAGCCGAATTTGGAATTGGCGTTTCCGCCATGGCCTCCTCCGCTTCCGCCGTGGCTGCCTCCGCCCGATGAACCTCCGCCTGATGAATGTGCCATATCCTTACCTCCGATACCGGGGCATTCAATACCCGGCTTTATGAAAAAAGGTTAAAACAGCTTACTTATCCTATAAGCGGTATTATACCAAATCCGCAATGAAAATCAATTCCGTGCCTGCAGTTCCTGTTGCCCTGACATCATGGTAAAAGAAGCCCGACAAAAGCCCTTCGGGCTTCTCCGGCATACGATATATGGTGGTTTCAAGCAAGCTTGACCACCATATATCGCATGCCGGAGGCTGCTTCGCAGCCTTTTGTCGGGCACTGTATCATGATGTCAGGGGCAAAAGCACTTCGTGCCATTTTCGGATACATGATACAGCGCTTTCGAGCAAGCTCGAGCGCTGTATCATGTATCCGAAAAGGTGCTGACGCACCTTTTGCCCCTGACATCATGGTAACGTAAACAGCAGCTCACAGGTAGCTCATCACCCGCTTCATGACCGCGCAGAGCGGTTTAAAGAGTACTATACATATTATGAAGTTGCTGATGCAGTGAATGATGTCGTAGGGGATACCGGCGATCCACCAGGTAAGAGCCATGCCCGGCCCTCCGATGAAAAGATAGGGGATCGAGCAGAGCAGTCCGAAGAACAGGCCGAAGAGAGCCGACAGGATGCTGTAAAAGAGGCATCCGGCCTTATGCCGGTCTGCGTGGTATACGAGTATGATAAGAAGCGGCCAGATGTAGAGATACATAAGAGACCACAGATTAAAGCCCTTCAGCATGCACTCGATCAGGGTAAAGCCAACCGCAATGAGCATCGTCTTTTTCCCGAAATAGATGGTATACACTATAAACAGAAGGGTAACGACCTCCACATTCGGAAGGAAATCAAGAGCAAGCTTTGAAACCTCGAGTATGGCAAGGGCCATTCCCATATATGTTATGTTTTTTACAGACAGCCCCTTATCATTCATAGCTCTCAAGCCTCAGCGCAAAAGAATCCCCGTCATTGACCGGCTGTGAATCTATGCCGTACTGGCCGAACTCTCCGTTTACATATACCATCCAGTTTGTTTTTTGGCCGGAATCGGCGCTCACCCCGTTGACGGAGGTAATGTACCCGCCGAATTCTCCGTCCAGGCTCTCATAGGTGAAATTATCCGTTTCCGCGAGCTGATCCATCAGCCCGGAAAGATACAGCGCATCGGTTTTTCCCTTGTAGATGATGCTTCTGTTTCCGTCCGAGGCCGAAAGCTCAAAGGATTTTCCTCCGCTTTTATCGGTTTTCGGAGAAAAGCTCAGATATATCGCCGCAAAGCCTGCGATACATAGGATCAGCACTATCATTCCCGCGATATACTTTCTTTTGTCCTTCATTTCCTCTCCTGCCATATATACTCGATAACGTAATCGGCTGCCGTTTCCTATACCGAATAACGAGTGAACGCACGTATACCCCGGATTTAAAGCGGCAGTTACCATTCATAATCTTGTGAGCGGCAGCAAATCCTGATCATTGATTTATTCGAACGCGTGTTCTATAATATATCAGACTGGAATTCTCATTGAGTGAAAAAAAACTGTTTATATGAACATCCTTAGGTAACGATCATGATGGCACTGACTCACAGAACAGGGAGCATAGCCGTAGCTGCGGCTATGGTCGCCTTACTCCCTGATCTACAGAAAATACCGGAATATGTAACTGATTTCATTTGGCTGCCGCAAGCTGCCTCTCTTCCTTTAGCGGCTTGCTTTATAATATCCTCCTGTTACGGAGGTCTTCTTCCGGATGCGGATATCCCTCACAGCACCGCGGGAAAGCATCTTCGTATCCTTCTCTGGCCTTTATACCTTATCAAAAAAGTGCTCCTGATCCTGGGACATATCATAAAACCTCTTAAAAAGGCCGGCACTGCCCTGGGACACAGAGGGCTGTTTCATTCTCCTTTGTTTCATACCCTGCTCTTTGTCATTCTGAGCGCTCTTTTTCACGATTCCTTCGAATGGCTCCGCTGTATCCTTGCCGGTGCATATATCGGCGTGATGAGCCACCTGTTTCTCGACCTCTTCTCAGGCGGGATCCCTCTTTTTGCCCCCTTCAGCATGAAACGGCAGCGTCCCGCAATTTCCTTTAAAACGGGGAGCTTCCTGGAGGTGATCTTCAACCTGTTTTTTATTTTCATTTCGGTCTGTATGCTGTACCTGATCGTATTGAAAAAGTCGATGCTCTGATCACAGATATTCTCCGTCTGCATTTACGCAAGCTTCTCTTTCATGGAGTCAAGATAAAGCGGGGCGAAGGCCCATTCATTCTCCTTGCCGATTCCGGTTAATTCCATAACAATTTCCCCATTTCCGGACCGTGCCCGATGATCAGTCTAAAATGCTGTAAAAGCTGTCAATGTTTTCTTCGGGAAGCGTGACAGGATCCCACCCGTAATCCTGATAGGCACTGATCTTAAGATCGTTGGCCGCCACATAGTTTGCTATGATCTGCGCCCTGGTCTCTTCACCAGCCTTGTCATCGGCTGAAAGCTTTTCAAAATCATCATAATGATCCCCGAAGATCTTTTTTGCGCTTTCGGTATAATTGGTTCCGTCCTCCACGATCTCCGCCTTCGTAAATACATAACCGCCGTTTTCCAGGTCTTTTTTCACATGGATGACCCCGGGGTAGACGCCGCCGGAAACGCATTCCAGAATGTCACCGTTTAAGTTGTAATTAAAGACCGAGAATATCCCGTAAACACGGTTGTCCTCCGGATCCTCCATCTCCTCCGCAACGATCTGCACACAGGGGATGCATACCTCTGCCTTCTCATAATCACCTGAAAACTCATCGATGATAAACTTGTACATGTCGTAATAAAAGGCTTCGGGACCGGGATATTCATATGCCGGAAGCGAGGTAACAGAAGCTCCGGACTCTTCGGCCCCGGAAACCTCCGTTTCGGCTTCGTTTGCGCTCTCAGCCTGTGAATCAGCCCCGGCTGCAGTATTTTCGTCTTCGGAAGCTGTGCTT
>DNAD01000016.1:0-126 GCA_003484785.1 Lachnospiraceae bacterium | reverse complement strand
CTTCGCCGCGCACCCCGCAGCAGTAGCTGTGATCAGCATTGCGGAAACAGTAACAGACAGAAATCTTGAAATCATACTTTTTTTCATGTCATCCTCCTTTTGTCGTTACTATTCACAGCCTTTTGG
>DNAD01000124.1:4061-4182 GCA_003484785.1 Lachnospiraceae bacterium | reverse complement strand
AGGAATCCAGCCAATCCCGTTGAAATTGTCCGAAGGAAACCTTGTAAAACCTTGCTATCTTATTCATCTGAATAATCTCCACAATAAATAACAGGGGTTGTTATATCCTCCTGCTTAAGTG
>DNAD01000124.1:354-3963 GCA_003484785.1 Lachnospiraceae bacterium | reverse complement strand
CCCTTCCACAAAAGCTTGGGATCCTTCTTCTCCTCTATGAACTCGCCATCCACCAGCACGTCTACCATTGACATCATCGGAAGCCTTGCGATCTGCTCCCAGGACGAGCCTGTATACAGCCATATGGTCTTATCGGGAAACTTCTCCTTTATCTCGGTCATAAGATCCCTGACCTCCATGGTGTTGGAGGGGTACAGGGGATCTCCGCCCGAAAAGGTTATTCCCGAGATATAGTTTTTCGAGAGCTGTTCGAATATCTCCTCTTTTGCAGCTTCGTCAAACAAAAGGCCTCCGTTGGGATCCCAGGTTATGGGATTATGACAGCCCCTGCAGCAATGCGTACAGCCCGAAAGCCACAGAACCACCCGCAGCCCGTCGCCGTTGAGCATGTCATCCCTGGTAATATTATGATATCTCATTACATACTCTTCCTTTCCGCGATCTCGGCCATTTTGGCGTCATTAAGCCTCGTATCGCCGTGAACACGGGAATATGACAGATATCCGTTCATCCTCTCTATCTTGGTAAGGTTTCTGCTGCCGCATTTCGGGCATACGTCCATCTCAAGCTCCTGATGGCCGCAGTCGTCACAGTAGGCCAGTGACAGGTTGACCCCTTCATAGAAGCCCATCTCCATGGCCCTTCGGATAAGAGTCTTGATAGCCTCGATATTATAATCTATGGGATACTTGACATACTGTATCTTTCCGCCGTTGGAAAGCTCCCAGAAGCGGTATTCCAGATCCTGCTTCTCTATCGGGGTTATATCCTCGGTCACATGGCAGTGGAAGGAGTTGGAAACATACTCTCTGTCGGAAACGTTCTCCACGATACCGTACTTTTCGCGAAACTGCTTGACCTGAAGTCCGCAGAGGCTTTCGGCGGGAGTCCCGTAGATAGCATAGAGATTCTGATCCTCAACCTTGAACTCATTGATCCTTTTATTGATATATTCCAGCACCTCAAGGGCAAACTGGCCGTCCTCCACCAGGGATTTGCCGTTATAGAGCTCCTGAAGCTCGTTAAGCGCGGTGATCCCGAAGGAAGCGGTGGCGGACTTAAGCAGGGGCTTGATCTTATCGGAAAGCTTGAGATGTCCGCCGTAGAAGCCTCCCTCACAGTATGCAAGAGGATTGGTTGAGGCTCTCATCTCGCCGAGATAGGCATAGGTCCTCTTGTGCAGCTCCCTGATAAGCTGGAGATAATAATCCAGCACCTGATAAAAGTCCTTGGATTCCTGCCTGGCCTTTGCAAGGATCATGGGAAGATGGAGGGATACGGCGCCGATGTTGAACCTTCCAACAAATACAGGCACATCGTCATCGTCTGCGGGGTTCATTCCCCCTCTCTCATACCAGGGGGACAGAAAAGCCCTGCAGCCCATGGGCGAGATGATCTTCCCGTAACGCTTATACATGGAGGCTATATAGCCCTTTCCGGTAAGCGACAGCCAGTCGGGATACATGGTCTTGGAGGAGCATTTAACCCCTGCCTCGAACACATCCTCAAGCTCGCAGCCGGGGCCGTGAAGGTTCTCATCGTACAAAAAAACGATCTTCGGAAACAGCACGGGCTTCTTACAGCCCTCCTTGCCCTGTCCCTTTCTTCTGACCTCCAGCATCTTGATGGTGGCAAGCTTTGCGAACCTCCCCTTCTCGGTTCCCGCGGTCACGGTGATAAAGGGATAATCGCCTCTTGAGGAGGCCACTGTATTGAATTTGTATTCCCAGCCCTGGAAGCCCTGTTCAAAATCCCTTTCTATATCCTCCAGAGCCACCTTTTCGGCCTTTTCCCGTGAAAGCCCCAGACCGGTATATTTTTCGATATATTTCGTATAGGACTTCTCGGCATATTTTTCGAGGATATGATCCACGCTTGGCACCGTAAAGCCGCCATACTGCTGGGAGGCCGCCGAAAGCACGATATCTCCGATGACATCAAAGGCCACATCCAGGGTCTTTGGCTCGTTATACCAGATGTTTCCCATTTCGAAGCCGCCGGTGAGAACTTCCTCTACGTTAAATAGGCAGCAGTTCATGGTATCTCTTCTGGCCGACATGTCATGTACATAGATATAGCCGTCCCTACAGGCCTGGATCTCCTCGGTGGTCATAAAGAACTTCTGATACAGCTCCTTGTTGAACTGATTGAAGATAAGGCTTCTTTTGGTGGATACAAGGGCGGAATCCGTATTGGCATTTTCCTTGTCCCCGATATACATGATGGACTGGCTCTTTTTGTATACATCGTCCATCATCCTGACAAAATCCTGCTTGTAATTGCGGTAATCCCTGTAAGATTTGGCAACGATGGGCTTGACCTCTTCAAGCACGCTTTCCACTATGTTATGCATCAGAGGGATGGGCACCTCGTCCACATCCAGCTCATCCACCCTCTCTACCACCTTCTTGCAGATAAAGTGTTTTTCTTCCTCAGAAAATTTAGTAAGCGCTCGATAGGCCGATTTCCCCACCGCATCTATGACCTTCTGGACATTAAACTCCTCTCTGGTCCCGTCCTTCTTGATCATCCGGACATCCTTCTGCGGTTTGTACAGTTCGGAGAAATTTACCGTCTGCTGCGAATCCGTTTCCGTATTTGCCATTTTCCGCTCCTTTTTCTTGAGATCGCTGTCCACGGCCGGTCAGGCCATGATAGTCTTTATCTCTTTGTAATGTCATAAAAACGCCCCCGGATACAACCATATGTAGTATGATCCGGGAACGTTCAAACTATATCTTGTGCTGTTATATTATAATACAAAACCCTCCTGTCAAAGTCAAGCGTAAAATTATATATACCCCATCCTTATGAGCTTGTCGTAGACTGCGTCCGCCACCCTGTTGTAGGACTTCTGGGTAAGATGCACCTGATCACTCTGAAAACCGTCGGGATATGGAGCGCAGGAGGTTATATCCAGAAACCTTTCCCCGTATTTTTCCTTAAGAGCCGCATTTATATCGGAATATATCCCTCCGTTCACTGTTTCAGCCCTGGGAAGATGGGAAAGCACGATGTATTTGTCGATCCCGCCTCCCACAAACTTATCAATCTGGGCTGTAACCCCGGGCACTGCCGAAAGGGGGTCCGGTGAAAGGGCAAAATCATTGGAGCCCACCCACAGGACATAAACATTTTCGGGATCCTCGGGATCTCCGTTTGGATAAAACTCGTCGTATTTCCAGAAAATATCACTCGTTACATATGCATAATATCCGAAGCCCTCAACCACATCGCCTCTGTCCGCGCACAGCTTCTGCAGTCTTACATACGGGGCATGCTCCAGGTTATCATCCATATCACCCAGAGAGCCCTGGGTAAGGGAATCTCCGATCCATATGATATGGGCAGACTTTACCTCTTTTTTTTCATCGGCTGTGGTATCCGCGGCTTCCGTATTCACTGCATCCGCTGTGCCCGCTTCATCCGGTGCTGTATCTGCCCCATCCTGTGGTGTAAGTGCATCATTCTTTGCTGCATCCGCCTCATCCGGTGGTGTATCCGCATTATCCGGCAGTATGTCCGCATCCTTCGGAGTGTCCCAATCATTCTCCGGAGTATCCGCCTCAGGCTCTGTCCGGGCCTGTTGTTTTTCCTCTCCGGCACTTA
>DNAD01000124.1:0-247 GCA_003484785.1 Lachnospiraceae bacterium | reverse complement strand
CTCAGCGTCCCCGCCTGCTTGCCCTGAGCCGGCTTTTTCCTTCCCGCAGCCGGTAAAAACCGCACCGGCCGCCAGAACAAGCATCATAAGTGTCAGGACAAGACTTAAGCTTATTTTCCTTCTCATCTTCCTCATCTTCTCATTATCAACTCATTAATTTATTCGTAATTAGAAAGATTCTCCTTAAGGAAGGATATATATCCGTCCCTGACCTTCTCTCCTCCCAAAAGCTCTATATCGCTTCCCA
>DNAD01000097.1 GCA_003484785.1 Lachnospiraceae bacterium | reverse complement strand
CTTTCCGACCAGCTTTCAAAGGTGTTCGCCCTTCCGAAGGATTACGTATTCTTAAATTACCTGCGCTGTCACGATGACATCGGATGGGGGCTCGATTATCCGTTCTTAAGCCGGTTCGGCATGGAGGAGGTCGCCCATAAAAGGTTCTTAAACGATTATTTCCGGGGTTATTGCTGCGAAAGCAAGTCGAGAGGCGAGCTCTATAACGATGATCCAAGGCTCGGGGATGCGAGGCTGTGCGGGACTACGGCCTCCCTGTGCGGGATCGAGGCCGCGGAATATGAGGGCGATGCAGCGGCCGCGGAGCGTGCCACAGACCTTGATATAATGCTGCATGCCTTTCTCCTTACGCTTTCCGGCATACCGATCCTTTACAGCGGAGATGAGATCGGACAGCTCAATGACTATTCGTATCGTGAGGATCCCCTTAAAAGCGCTGACAGCCGCTACATACACCGGGGCAGCTTTGACTGGGAGAGCGCCGGAAGAAGAAGGGATAAGAGCGCCAGAGAAGGGAAGATATATAATGCGGTAACCGCTCTCGAAAAGCTGAGGAGGAGCCATGCAGCCTTTGTAAACGCGGCCGATACATGGATCATCCCGCTTGACAGCGGCGAGAATGATAACAGCGTTCTCGGGATAGGAAGGTACTGTGAGGGAGAAAAGCTCCTTGCCTTCTTCAATTTTTCGGGAGAAGCACGCAGCGTCCGTACCGGGGAGAGCGGAGAGTATAAGGTGCTTGCCTCCTCGGAAAGCGGCGTAACTAAAGGGAATAAAGGGAAATTAAACCCGGAGAGTTTTGAGCTTCAGGGCTACGGTTTCGGGTGGTATTTTACATTATCATAGTTTTCTGGTATTATAGGTTACGACTGAAATGCCGGTAGGGGAAACGACCAAAATGCTGCATTTTGGTCGTTTTCCATATACAGAACAGATAAGTGAGGTGTTTAGGATGGCGTGGTATGATGAAGCGATATTCTACCATATTTATCCCCTGGGTCTTTTGAATGCTCCAAAGGAGAATGCATATGACGGGGTAACCCACAGGCTTAAGGAGCTCACCCCCTGGATCGATCACATTAAGGAGATCGGGTGCAACGCTCTCTATGTCGGCCCGCTCTTTGAGTCGGTGGGGCACGGCTACGAGACAACGGATTACCGGAAGCTGGATTCAAGGCTTGGGGATAATGAAGACCTGAAGGATTTTGTAAAAAAATGTCATGACAAAGGCGTAAGGGTGATCCTGGACGGAGTGTTCAATCATACGGGAAGGGATTTTTTTGCGTTTAAGGATCTGAAGGAGAACAGGGAAAACTCCCGCTACAGAGACTGGTACTGCAATGTAAACTTCTATGGCAATAATGAGTATAATGACGGGTTCTCCTATGCCAACTGGGGCGGCTACAACCTTCTTGTGAAGCTTAACCAGAGAAATCCCGAGGTAAAGGACTATATCGCTGATACGATCCGCTTCTGGGTAAAGGAATTTGATATAGACGGGCTCAGGCTGGATGCTGCCGACGTGCTGGATTTCGACTTTATGAAGATGCTCAGGTCGGTGGCACAGGAGGTAAAGCCGGAGTTCTGGCTGATGGGAGAGGTGATCCACGGCGATTACTCGAGATGGGTGAATGAGGGAACTCTGCATTCGGTGACGAATTATGTCATGCACAAGGCCTTTTATTCGGGGCATAACGACCACAATTATTTTGAGATAGCTCATACCCAGAGAAGGCTTGAGGGAATGGGCAAAAGCGGGGGCAGCGGCTTTAAGCTCTATAATTTTGTTGACAATCACGATGTGGAAAGGATATATACAAAGCTTTTGAACAAGGCTCACTTTACGCCGGTTCACATTCTTTTGTATACAATGCCCGGGATCCCTTCTATATATTACGGTTCGGAATTTGCGATAGAGGGAAGGAAGGAAAAGTCCTCGGATGCTTCCCTTCGTCCCGCTCTTGAGCTTGGGGACTTTAAGGACGCGGTGAAGAATAACCCTGCCACCAGGCTCATTGCCGCCCTCGGAAAGGTAAGGAGCCGGACACCGGAGCTTTCCTACGGGGATTACAGAGAGCTTCTGCTTACCAACAGACAGTATGCCTTTTCCAGAAACCATAACGGAAGGTCCGTGATCGTTACCGTAAACAACGATGACGGAAGCTATACTATGACGCTTCCCGCGGGAAATGCACCTTCTTATATGGGGGCTCTCTCCGGGGAATGCGTAAACGTCTCGGGAGGCAATATACAGGTCACGGTACAGGGCAATTCAGGCGAGATCTGGGTCCCTGTCGATCCCGACGAAAAGAGGGAGCCTGCCGGGGCACCGGAAGTAATAGTAAGCGGGATATCTGTAAAGAGCGCGGGATCGCAAAAGAAGCCTGAAGATAAAGAAAAAACCGGACAGAACGGAGCCGGGGCAGAAGCGGGCGCAGCGTGTGAAAGTAAGGAGGGTGAAAAAAAGGAGCCTGAAAAGAAGGGGGCCGAAACAGATGACAGAACCTATCAGGAGGGGATGATCGCAGGCCTCCAGGAAGCCATCATCGCCATCATGGAAAAGAACGGGCCGGTAACGGATCAGATGAGAAGGGATGTTTATAACAATACCCATCATGACTCTCTCATAACATGGATCAAGAGCTTCAGATAGAAACGGTGAAGCAGCGTTACTATTCACAGCCGGAGTACGCTTTAACGGGGCTGCGGCCGGTAATTGTGAAGGTGTTTAAAAGATACGGGGTTTGAACAATATCTTATGAATGAGGAAAAAAGAAAGTATCTCAGATTGGCGACAGCGATCGCGGGTATCAGGCCGTCCTCGGGGAGATCGCCTATGCGGACAAAATGTTCAACGGTTTCTTTATGGGAAAGCTCAAGGACTCCGTGATCATCGGATTTATCTGCTTTAGATGCTGAAAAAGGGTAAGGCTTAAAGGGCAGACTGTAACGTTTCACAAACGTTTAAAGTACTGGAAAATGAATGGTTTTTATATTAAAATAGGGTCGGAGCCGGAAGTTTTGTATGTCTTTCGGTTCCGACCCTGTTGCGTTTTTTTTCAATGGAGGACAGAAGAATGAGAAAGATGAAAAGGATCATGGCGGCCCTGCTCGCCGGCGCAGTACTTGTGTCCGGAAGTTTTCCGGGCGCTTTTCCCTGTCGTGTCATGGCAGCGGAGTCAGAACAGGATTTAAGACCTGCGGCAGAGTACAACCTGGGAGATATTTTAAACGATCCCGAGCTTTCCGGGGCTTTAAAAGAGCTGATCGTCGGCTTTTTGACCGCACTGGCAGGCAGTGGGGATGACGAAGCTGCCGTCGGGCCTGAGACCGGCCCGGATGTGCAAAAGGAAGAGGCCGATGCTCAAAGACCCGAAAAAACAGAAGAGGAGTTTGCCGGTCCGCTGCCCACAGAATGGGATCCGACAGAGCTTTACGCTGATGAGGATGCTTTTAATGCCGAAATGGACTATTTGTCAGAGCATGCAGATTATCCTGAAAAATACAGGGGAACTCTTAAAGATGCGGAGTCTGTCATTGCGCTTTTGGAGGATGAGGAGATTCTTAAGCAAGACCGAATATACTACAGGGCAGCAATGTATACAGGTATGCTCACATCCCTTGATGCTTCGGATCCCTGGGCGCAACAGGCTCTGGCGCGCTTTCAGGAGGCTTCTGCCAGATATGATCTGGGAAGTGCTTTTGTCGAGCCTGAGATCATGTCTCTTCCTCTTTCCGAGAGAGAGAAGATTTACTCCGATGAGAAGTTTGAGCCTTATGCCTGGTCGTTTCATAGATTTGTTGACCCGGACAGAGTAATTCTTTCCGAGGAGACAATTAAGGCAGAGACCCTTTTGGGTCAGTCTTCGGGGCATCTGCAGAGTGCGTATTCTGTATTTGATAATATTGATAACAAAAGGCCGGAGATCACCTATCCCGACGGGACAACAGGGACGCTTACGGATGCGGCATACAGCAATATAATGAAAAGCTCCGAGTATGACCATGACTTCAGAAGAAAAGCAAATATGCTGAGAGCAGAATTCCGCGCACCCTTCCAGAATACCTATGCAGAGCTTCTTGCCGGGGTAATGAAGAAAAACTGGGCAGAGGCACAGCTTCATGGCTTCGACAGCACCCTTGCCTATATTGCATATAAGGATGATGTGGATCCAAAGCTGTTCTATCGGATCATCGACCTCAGCCATTCGCTGCTGCCTGAGATGCATGAGTATTTTGCGGCTCGAAAAGAGATGCTTGGCCTTGAGGAAATGGGCAGTTATGATATTGATCAGCCCATTAATGAGTATGAGCCTTTGCAGAAGAGCTATGAGGATTGCGCAAAGCTTGGAAGAGAAGCGGTAAAATTCTGGGGGGATGAGTATCTTCAGTGCTTTGACAGTATCATTACCAGCGGACATGTGGATGTGTATCCCACAGACACAAAGCAGGCGGGGGCCTATGAAATGCTGTACGGCAATGATTCTACACCTTTTGTGATGTTAAATTTCGACGGGCTCATGGATTATACAAGCACTATAGTCCATGAGATGGGGCATGCCGTTTACAGTGAGCTTTCCGCGCAAAACCAGAATGTATACAATTGTATGCCGGGCATATTCAATCAGGAGGTGGCCTCTACCGCCAATGAGCTGATATTATATAAGAATCTCATTGATAATGCATCAGATGAGGATGAAAGGAAATACTGGATCGCAAAGGAGATAAACCTGTTCTTTTCAACGATCATATGGCAGTGTTTGATCGCTGAGTTTGAGGATTATTGTTACAAGACCATAGAAGCAGGGAATGCCCTTACTGCGGAAGCGATGAACGAAAAATTCTATGAGCTTATAAAGAACATGTACGGGGATGATGTTCTGGTGGAACCCTATGTCGGCATTGACTGGGCAAGGATATCGCATCTGTATTCCTATTGCTACTATGTATATAAGTATGCCACCTCTCTTACCTTTGCGACTGCCATCTGCAACAAGGCGCTTCGGGATGAAGGGGAAAAGGAGAAGTATCTGGAGTATTTAAAGGCCGGGAATTCTGCCTCTCCCGAGGATCTTTTAAGGATCGCCGGTGTTGATCCTTCGGATCCCGACACCTATGAGGAGGTAAAGACGTATATTGGGAATCTTATCGATCAGTTTGTCGAGCAATAACGAGATGATCGCTGATAATTCGTACGCATCCTGCAAAGCATCTGAGGAAAAACTGATCTGATCGGTTTTTCCTCAGATAAATAAATCTGTCGTTTATAAGAAAAAAGGAGAAAAAGTGGCAAAGACAAGGTTTGAAGAAGATCTGAACGGAATGCTGGCAGAGCAGAGGGGTGTTTACTTTCCCGTAAAGGCATCCCTTACTGAGCGGCTTATGAAAAAAAAAGCATCACCGAAGATCCTGCATCCCAATCCGGATGATGAGTTCTGTTTTGAAAGCGTAGGGCCGAATTACAGGATCATATCGGAATATGAGGAACAGATAAAGGATGCCTTAAGGAAGGGGGTGCCGATCTTTGATGATCCGATCACGGTTGAAAAGACCCGTCCGAAAGGATACCTTATCTTAAACGGCCACCACCGTTGGGCCGCGGCATTAAGGCTTGGGGTTAAGACTGTGCCGATCCACATTATAAATCTCGCCCAGGCGGCGGATATACGGGATATGCTCAAAAGCTCAGCCAATAATAAACGGGCGGTGTTTGATCTGGACGAGGTGCTCCTGAGATCCCCGTCAGATCCGTATACCGAGAAGGCACCGAGCTTTCCCTTCAATCTCCGCTTTAGTAAAACCCTGCGTTTGGGGGTGCCGGCACTGTTCTTCTTTTTAAAACAGCACGGATACGATATATGGGTGTATTCGGCAAACTTTTATTCCTATGATGATGTCAGGGCGCTTTTCCTTCATTACCGGGCGCAGGTTGACGGAGCCATAACCGGAATGAGAAAGAAATCCCAGATGCAGAAAAAGATGGGGGCTCTGATAGCAGGAAAGTATAAAACTACGATACACATAGACAATGACTCGGTGCTTGTGGCAAAAAACGGGCCGGAGGAATACAGCCTCAGCGGAAATCCCGGAGACTGGTCGGGCGAGATCATGGATATTGTGAAAGGATTCGGCACTGATGAGTAAAAAAAACAATGGCAATAAAATGCGCGTATCCTTCGACCTGGACGAGGTTCTCTTTGTTTCGCCTGATACGCATAAAACCGAGCCCCCCCCTATATTTCCGTTTAATATGATCTTTAAGGAGAGACTGCGGCTGGGGGCGCCGGGGCTTATCAGGGCTTTGAGGGATCTGGGGTACGAGGTATGGGTCTATACCTCCTCCTTCAGGTCGGAGGGCTACATTCGCACGCTTTTTTTATTATACGGCGTGCGCTTTGATCAGATAGTAAACGGAACACGTCACTTAAAGGAGGTGCAGAGGGGACGTAAGCAGACCCTGCCCCAGAAGGTGCCGAGCCATTACGGCATCTCTCTGCATATTGACGATGAGTCGGTGATCTGTACCTACGGAAGGGAATACGGCTTTGAGGCATTTCAGCTGGAAGCCCAGGATGACGATTGGAAGGAGAAGGTTCTGGAACGGGCCTTCCAGGTAAGAAGAAAAAGAGGATATTAAGGAGGAGATCGTTTTGAGTTTTTCAGCTATCATTGAGAGTTTGGACAGCTTCCTGTGGGGGTGGCCGCTTATAATCATGCTCTTCGGCACCCATCTTTTCATGACCTTCAGGACAGGCTTTATCCAGAAGGACATTTTCAAGGCAATAAAGCTGTCAGTTACAAAAGACCCCGAAGCCGCAGGTGATGTTTCCCAGTTCGGAGCGCTTACGACGGCGCTTTCATCCACCATAGGAACAGGAAACATCATAGGCGTCGGCACAGCCATTGCCATGGGAGGGCCCGGATCCATCCTGTGGATGTGGCTGACAGGAGTTTTCGGAATAGCCACCAAATATTCGGAAACTCTCATAGCAATCAAATACCGCGTAAGAAGCGAGGACGGTTCAATGCTCGGAGGAGCCATGTACGCGCTCGATCGAGGGCTCAATAAAAAAAAGCTGGGTATTGCCTTTGCCTTTTTTGCTGCCGTCTGTGCCTTCGGAATAGGCTGTATGGTACAGGCAAATGCGGTCGTTACAAATGTATGCCAGAATTTTGCCACAGGTGAAACCTCCAGAAAGATACTGACGTTTTCTTCAGCCGTTATCCTGTGTGTCATTGTGGGTCTTGTGATCCTGGGCGGGATAAAGTCCATAACAGGAGTTTCTGAAAGGCTGGTGCCATTTATGGCGGCTTTCTATGTTCTGGGATGTCTGATCATCCTTGTTATGAACGCGGATGTTCTGGGAGAGACAATATCGGTGATCATTTCCTCGGCTTTCTCGCCGAAGGCCGCAGGAGGCGGATTCGTGGGAGGCACCATTGCCAATGCCTGCAGATACGGCTTTGCCAGGGGGCTTTTTTCCAATGAATCGGGACTGGGCTCCGCGCCGCTTGTAGCTTCGGCTGCCCAGACCAGAAATCCCAAAAGACAGGCTCTTGTATCCATGACCGGAACCTTCTGGGACACCGTAGTCGTCTGTCTTATGACCGGACTGGTGCTTGTATCCTGCATCATCAAATATCCGGCGGTTGACGGCCTCTCAGGCAACGGGGCGGAGCTTACAAGCCATGCGTTTTCCATGATCCCCGCCATCGGTGTGCCTCTGCTTGTCGTGGGGCTCATAACCTTTTCCTTCTCAACCATCCTTGGGTGGTACTATTACGGGGAGAGGTGCGCCGTTTACCTGTTTGGGGAAAAGGTGATAAAGATATACAAGATACTCTGGATAGCTGCGATCTTTACAGGATCCGTCGCAGAGCTCAACCTTATCTGGAACCTGTCCGATCTTTTAAACGGCCTCATGGCCATACCCAACATCATTGCCGTTCTGCTCTTATCAAAGGTGATCGCGGATGAGACCAGGAAGTATTCGGGAACGCATATTGATGATAAGGATGAAGCCGAGATACCTGTCCTCAGCAATTCGAAGAAAGGTGCTCTGGGCTGAGGAGCTTTACAGGATACCCGCAGTATTATTTGATCTGAAAGGATTGGGAAAATGGCCGGAGATTTTTATACGATAATAAACAGAGAGGATGATTCGCAAAAGCTTGTGGATCACAGAGAGGCCTGGAATAACGTGACCGGTGTGCTTGAATCGGAGGCAAATGCCGAAGAAAAGCGGAGAACCATGAGCGATTTCCTTCAGGGAATAAGGAGCGAGCTCAATTCCCGGAATATGGGTAATGAGACCTTCAGCGCCTACGGCAAAGGCTACAGGGATGTATACACGGATAAGGAAAGGAAGAAACAGGCCGAAACAAAGGGGACGGAGCTGTGGCAGAAGAAGATTAACGCCGGGCTTATAGAAAAGCAGGAAAATGAGCGCCGGAAAAAGATGCGGGATCGTGCCTCTGAGGCTCTGAAGGAGGCCGGTATTAAAAGCAGCGCCGCTTCGCCGGATATCTCTGCCCTTTCCGCCTTTATGGGAGAAAGTAAAAAGGATAATGCCTCGCTTTTAAAGCTGTATCGCGGACAGGACAGGCTCAGGGCCATACTTGCATGTATGCGAAGCTTCATGAAGTATGACCTGGAGGGACTGGATATAAGGTCAAACAACAAGATTGCGGAGAACTCGGAAAAGCTGGAGCGGCTCAGTGAACAGTTCGGCGGGATCCAGTATCTTATCACGAGATCCCCTGAGCTGTATGCAAAGCTTCCAGAGCAGAAAAGGCTTTCCTTTGAAAAGTATTACGGGAAGGCCAATACCATCATTACCTATTACAGGCTGAAGAAGCAGGTGATGCTTGACGACTATTTCCGTACCCATGAAAACAGGGAGATCGGCACAGAAGCCGGAAGCTCTCTTACTGCCGATCAGCTGAACCTGACGGAAATGATATGGCAGTCGGTGGGAGGCCTGGCCGTATTAATGAAGAGATCCGATGACCATATACTGAACGGAACCTTAAAGGATCTGAAGGCCTGCCTTAATCGCAGTGGGGTCAGCAAGGACAGGCTTAAACTGCAGGAGAGGCTCAGAAAGCGCAGAAAAGAGCTTGAGGAAAAGGGTCTTGCCGGGCGCATGGACGAATTCCTGTTAAAGGACAGGCACATTGACATCAAGGGGAAGCTGGGGATTATAGGGCATGCGAGAAATCTCAGGGCTTTATCCCTTACCGGCGATCCCGAAAAGGATATCAATCTGCTGCCTCAGGTGATGGATCAGAGGGAGGTCATCGATCAGACAAGACAGATGCGTGAAAAAAGTAAGACTTCCTATTACCTTGAGCAGTCTGACGTACAGGTTGGCATTGCGGATACAGCCGTCAATATGATAAATACCGTTAAAAGACTGGAAGAGGATCTTCTTACCATTGGAAGGCTTACGAGGGGAGGAGGGCTCGATACCGCCGTTACAAACGACAGGATCAGGCTGTGCAGGCAGAGGTATGAGCAGGATTTTGCACAGTACCGGGAGCAGATGGCCGTATTGGAGGCTTCCGGAACAGACCGGTATATTCTGCCTAAGGAGGAGTCACCTGATAAAGCCGGATATATAGGCCCCGAAAACAGGGAAGCCGATTACCTTGAGGAAGCTAAGGAGCTTATAGCAGACCTTACTTACAACAAGTTTTCGGATGTGGATATATATAACGAAAGAGACAGGATCTGCGCCCTTTCAAAGAAATGTGAGAGTACCGAGGCTTCAGAGGTGCTTGACGTCCTGGCAAAAAGAGCCGTTGTGGTATGGGAAAGAAAACGGCTATTAAATGTACGCGCCGCCCTGAAAACGGATAAGGATAACCGGGAATTAAAGGAAGAGGAAAAGCGGCTTTCGGATAACGAGAAGCTCAGAGGCAGACATAAGGATGAGAGCGGAAGGATCGTTGAAGGAAAGGATGACTCCCTGGAGAGTATACTTAAGCTTCGGGCAGAAGCAGCTCAGAAGGCTTATGATTTCAGGGATCTGAAGGCGCAGGCCGTGCATTATACGGATCAGTACGACTGGGCTCTTAATGCAAGGGCCACGGCAAAGACCTTTTCATTCTGGAAAGCGTCGGGCCTTCTCAGCGCCTTTTTCTGGAAATACGGTTCGGATCGTAATAAGCTTCACGGAGAAGGAAAGTATCAGGAAGCGGTGGAGAGGCTTGACAGACTGCCTCAGGAGATAACGGACCATCAGGCGGGAACGCCTTTTAAGCTGCAGCGCGGGGACGAAGCGGTTCCGCCCGTAGATATCGAGGATCTCTATCCGGATACCCTGAAGGATGATCTGAAGGCCCGTATAGGACAGATAAGGGAGCGCTTTACAGGTCACGAGGAAGAGTACCCTGCGGAAATAAGAACTGCCGTTGAAGCCATGGAGAATTACGTAAAGATAAAATATATCGTGACAACGGACACTACTGAAATGGAGATGGCATTTCTCGATAAGTTCAACAAGGATATGCAGCGGTCCTTTGTTAAGCTCAGGAATATAAGCTTTGAAGACAATATCATAAAAGGCCTGCTTGATATAATGACGGATATACGCGACATGGGCCGCGGGAAGCTGAGAGATAAGGATAACCCGGAAAGGATGACGGAGGCGGAATTTGAGGCTGCAAAACAGCAGACCGCCGTATTTAACAAATACAGCAGTGATGACCTTGATGAAAGCAATGTAAAGGACATACCGCTCTTTCTGCATAAGCCGCATATTAATGATATTAAACAGGGCTACATCGGAGACTGTTACTTCCTTTCTGCCGTTACCGCTTATATGCGGAGCAACCCGGAAGGCATCATGAACATGTTTTACGATATCGGGGACGGCAATGTTCTGGTAAGGCTTTATATGGCTTATGATGAGAATAACAGGAGGGTG
Source organism: Lachnospiraceae bacterium (assembly GCA_003484785.1). Classification (GTDB taxonomy): domain Bacteria; phylum Bacillota; class Clostridia; order Lachnospirales; family Lachnospiraceae; genus UBA2868. The sequence goes on along the minus strand of DNAD01000097.1, from coordinate 1,779 downwards.
GATGATCCCGAAGAAATGATCCGTCCCGGGATCTCAATGCGTCCTGTCTATGTCAAGGTGAGAAAGGACTATGATATAAGCGCTACCGCTCAGGATTGCATGTGGGTTCAGCTTCTTGAAAAGGCATATGTTTCTACGGGTACCGAACAGGGGGCCCCGAGTATGGATACCAAAACGGGAGAGCTTAAGAAGCTGGCCAGCGAGATCGCCGAGGGCAGTCCCGATAAGGTAATGATGCATCTTACGGGAAGGAAGGACTGCTGGGAGAACCAAAAAGCTGAACCGGAAGAAGAGGAGTTTACCGATAAGTATAATGATGATATAGAGAAAATAAGAATGAGGCAGTTCCTTAGCGGTGTTCCCCTCTGGCTGCATGATTACATCTGGGAGTCGATCAAAAAGGATCCGGACGAAAACCAAAAAGGAGAGGACGGGTGGATAAATACCACTGTGGAGACCGTAAAGAACAAGGTACGGGACGCAAATAAAGACAGAAAGGATCAGTTTCAAATGGTGCGTGCCGATATTCTTCGTACCTTTAAGGACGTAAAGCCGGAAGATCTTGACCGGATACAAAACAGGATAGAAAAACTGTATGACCGGGATCCCGAGACCATAGCCGCACAGGTCATGAAGAATATCAACACTGAAAGCCCACAAATGGACGACGGCACCGATCTGGCAGATCCGAACAAGGTTATTTCCCGCCTTTATGATCAGATCGAGGGAGGAGAATCCGTTGAAAAGATCCTTTCACAGATCGGGGGTAAGGATGAATACTACCCGGAAATAAAAAAAGGGGCCGGTGAATCAGAGGAACAATTGAAGAAATGGGCGGAAACCACGGAGCTTTATGCGAAAAACCGCAATAAAGCCATGGTGGAAATGAATCCGGGAGGGTACTATTCCAGAGAGGAAATGATCTTCTTACATGATGTCAGAGCCGCCAAAAAGCGCAGGGAGGGCATGATGTTCGGTGTTAAGCTTCATGCCATGGACATACTGGATGTACAGCTTAAGGATAACCGCTGGTATATTCTTGTAAGGGATACCAATAATGTACATAACAGGACATATGAGAGGGATGAGGAAGGAAACCTTAAGTGTATTCCCGGAAAAGCGGGCTTTGCCGTGAAAAAGGAAATTAGAAGCTTAAGCACGGACCTCACCATGGGTATGCGCGGGACCTCCTGGTGGGAGCTTAAGGATATTTTCGCGCCGATGATCCTTTACTCAAATGCGCCGGCCTTTGAGAAAGAAGATAATAAGAACAGGCTTCTGGGATGGGTTGATGATCGATGACAGGGAAATGATCCGATCCTAAAAATCGGATCGGATCGGCACGAACAGGTTCGTGCCTAAGCGCACAATCTGCAGGCAGATTGGCGCGGACAGGGGAGGTGACAGAGATGACGTATGATGTGATAATCATCGGGGCCGGGCCCGGAGGGATCTTTGCGACTTATGAACTTTTAAAGAACGATCCCGGGCTTAAGGTCGCGGTATTTGAGTCGGGAAATAAGCTTGAAGACCGTCATTGCCCGATTGACGGAAAAAAAGTATTAAAATGCGTAAACTGCAAAACCTGCTCGATAATGAGCGGCTTTGGCGGAGCCGGAGCTTTTTCCGACGGAAAATACAACATTACCAATGATTTCGGCGGGACTCTGTATGAGCATATCGGAAAGAAAGAGGCTCTCTCGCTGATGGAGTACGTGGATGAGATCAATCTAAAGCACGGGGCCCGGGGAACGAAGCTCTACTCTACGGCGGATACGG
>DNAD01000344.1 GCA_003484785.1 Lachnospiraceae bacterium | reverse complement strand
CATTTGCAGCCCGGATCTCAGTCCCTTAACTCAATAGGGACCGATGCCATGCACCGATCCCCTTAAAATCCCTGTCTTTTCTTTCCTACTCTTCGCTGAGATATTTTACAATCGCTTCAACCGCAGCCTCTTCATCCTCGCCCTCAGCCGAGACCGTAACCTCATCACCGGCAGCCAGTATGAGCGTCATCATCCCCATGATGCTCTTTGCGTTAACGCGCTTATCTCCCGACTGAAGATAAACCCTGCTTTCAAACTGTGTAGCAACCTGAACCAGCAGTGCGACAGGCCTTGCTTCCAGACCATTTTTCAGCTTGATCACCACGTCCTGTTTTTTCATAAAGATCACACCTCTTATCACAAAGCCATAAACTCTGATATTCTGCACCGGCAAAACATCATTCCACCAGCTCCATTATTTTCCGCAATCTGTGATTTACACCCGATTTTCCTACCTTCGGCTCACACATCTCTCCCAGCTCCTTTAAGGATACCTCCGGGAAGCTGAGCCTCAGTCTTGCAACCTCCTTGACAGGCTCGGGCAGTTCTTCATATTCGGGAAGACCAACTGCGTATTCGATAGCCTCTATCTGCTTCACTGCCGCGGAAACCGTTTTCCCTATATTGGCCGTTTCACAGTTTACCCGTCTGTTGACGGAATTCATGACGCCCTTATAGATCCTTACGTTTTCGTAATCCATAAAGGACAGCCCTGCCTCCATCACGTTCAAGGCATCCGCTATCTTCTCTCCGTCCTTGATATATACGACCTGACTGTTTTTTCTTCCTATGATCCTGGCTCCTATCCCAAAGGCCTTAAACAGCCCGGCAAGCCTTTCCGCCCTTTGGATATCCGCTGCGACTATCTCAAGATGATAGGATTTGCCCGGATCGTTTACGGAACCGGCGGCCAGAAACGCCCCCCTGAGATATGCTCTTTTACAGCAGGCCCGTTCAGTCAGAGTCTCCCCCGTAAGCGCCGTCCGAAGCTTCTCCCGCTCCTTTGCATCCTCTGTTCTGATCAGAAAATGTTTTTTGGCGCAGTTTTCGGTTTCGGTAAACACATACCCTGTTATATTAAAGGTTTTTTCCAATAATGTAAAGCATTTTCTCGCAAACATTTCATTTTCGGACAAAACCTCAAGCTTATCCATATTGCCGGAATAGTCCATCATTGCGGACAGCTCGGCCAGACAGCAGTGCCTTGCCTGTCCCGTCTGTTTATAAAGCTCTTCTTTAACTCTCTGCGAAAATGTTATCCGATCCACGTATTCATCCCGTTTCAGCGTTTCACCAAGGGTTTCCGTCCGATTATTATTCACAGCCCTTTGGACCGTGACAGTAACTCCGCCCGCACATCACCGTTTTATATCCCTGTGTTCTATCCTGAAGCCGTAGGAATCCCTGTTTTTCATCCTCTCATAGAAGGCATTGGCCAGTGTCACGCTCCTGTGCTTTCCTCCGGTACAGCCGATAGCCACTATGAGCTGGTTCTTCCCTTCCGTGATATAATTGGGCAGCAGAAACGATATCATGTCCTCAAGCTTGTCAAGAAAGGTCTCTGCCTCCTCAAAGCCCATTACATAATCCCGGACCTCACTGTCGTTTCCGGTCATATTCCTTAGTTCATCAAGATAGAAGGGATTGGGAAGGAACCTTACATCGAAGACAAGATCGGCGTCCTGAGGTATTCCGTACTTAAATCCAAAGGAAACGATGGTTATGAACAGATTCTTATAGCTTTCGTTATCGACAAAGATCCTCTCAAGCTCCGCTCTCAGCTCTCTGGTCAGCAGACTGCTGGTATCGATTATGTAATTCGCCTGCTTTTTTATGGCCGAAAGCTTTTTCCTCTCCCGTTCTATCCCGGCATCTACCCGCTCCGAACCGGCAAGGGGATGAACCCTTCTCGTCTCCTTATAACGCTTTATCAGTATATCATCGCGGGATTCGAGAAAAATAACATCGTAATCTATCCCGCTCTGTTTCATTTTTTCAAGCATTCCGGAGAGCTCCGGAGAATTGCCTGCTGCCGTCCTGTCCTCATCCTCAAAGGCATAGGAGGTTCTCGCATCCACCCCTATCGCAGCCTTTTCTATCTCACTTGAAGGTGCAGCAATAAGCTCCGCGAACATCGGAATAAGAGGCACCGGAAGGTTATCCACGCAGTAGTAGCCGAAATCCTCCAGCATCTTCAGCGTCGTGCTTTTCCCTGCCCCTGACATTCCGGTTACGATCACTATCTTCATTAGAATTCACCTGTCATCACAACCTCGGGTTGAAGCATTACTCCCTGCTTTTCGTATACGATCCGCCGGACATCATCTATGAGCTTCTTTATGTCCGCAGAGGTCGCGCCACCTCTGTTTATCACAAAACCGCAGTGCTTTTCGGATACCTGAGCCCCTCCGACGCTGTAGCCTTTAAGGCCCGAATCCTCGATAAGCTTTCCGGCAAAATAGCCCTCCGGTCTTTTAAAGGTACTCCCTGCGCTGGGGAAGTTTAATGGCTGCTTCTCATTCCTTTTTGCGCAGAGCTCATCCATCTTTTCAAGGATCTTTTCCCTGTCATGCGGAAACAGTCTCAGTACTGCCGAGATCACCACGTATTCTCCGTGCTTTACGAGACTGTCTCTGTAGGCAAAGCTCATTTCCTCACAGGTCTTTGTCACAGGCTCTCCCTTTTTTATATCAAGCAGCGTCACGGTTTCGATCACCTGCTTCATTTCCCCGCCGTAGGCGCCCGCATTCATTACAACGGCGCCTCCGAGACTTCCGGGTATACCCGAGGCAAACTCCATTCCGGTAAGGCTGTGCTCTGCGGCAAGCCTTGAAAGCCTTGAAAGCAGGATACCGCTTTCTGCTTCAATAATGCCCTTTTCATTCTCTTTCCTTACCTCGGAATGATCGAAGGCAATCCTGATAACAACTCCCTTAAAGCCCTTATCTCCCGCAAGAACATTGCTTCCGTTTCCGAGGATAAAATAAGGAACTCCTTCACTTTTAAGAAAAAGGATCAGTCCGGTAAGTGCTTCGGTGTTTTGAGGCATCGCGAAGATCTCTGCCGGCCCCCCTGTTTTAAAGGTGGTATGCGCCGAAAGAGGCTCGTTAAGCAAAACCCTGTCCTTACCGACTATCCTTTCTGTTTCATGTATTATTTCAGCCTTCATCCAAAACCAGCTTTACCGCACCGTATATACCCGCGTCGTTTCCAAGCTTTGCCAGCTTAAACTCCACATCCCGGTTTGCGTGGAAAGCATATCCTTTATAATATTTCTCGATGCTGTCGAGCAGTATCTGTCCTGCATTGGAAACTCCGCCTCCGATTACGAAAACCTGTGGATCTATGACCGCTGCGATCACCGCAAAGCCGTGAGCCAGATATCTTCCGTATTCGTCAACTATCTCGCAGGCTGTCTTCTCCTCTTCCTTTGCGGCATCGAATATAGCCTTTGCAGATATCTCCCCGCTTCGCAGAACACTGTCTTCGTCTGTCTTTGCAAGGATCTTCTTTGCAAGCCTTACCAGACCGGTGGCAGAGCCGTACTGCTCAAAGCATCCCTTGTTCCCGCATCCGCATTCCTCTTCCTCATCATTGTACAAATGGATATGGCCGATCTCTCCGCCTGCGCCCCTGGCTCCGTAAAGGATCTTTCCGCCGATTATTATGCCGCCGCCGACTCCGGTTCCGAGGGTCGCAAGTACTATATCGGAATAGCCTTTGGCTCCGCCCTTCCAGGCCTCTCCCAGGGCAGCAACTGTCGCATCGTTTCCTGCCTTTGACCTTATGCCTGTAAGTCCGGTCATCTCCTTCTCCAGGTTTAACTCACCCCAGCCCAGGTTTACGGCCTTATGCACCACCCCGTCCTTGTCAACGGGCCCGGGGGTGCCGATGCCTATTCCTGATATATCCTCCTCTGTAAGTCCTCTCTCTATTATCTTAAACTTTATGGACTTTGCGATATCGGGGATAATGTTTTTACCGTTATCCTCAGTTCTGGTAGGGATCTCCCACTTGTTGAGAAGGTCTCCGTCTCCGGTGAAGAACCCTATTTTTACGGTAGTCCCGCCTACATCTACTCCAAAACAATACTTATCCATTATTCCTCCGCTGCTTCCTGTGAATGTCTTCTCATTGATTCCTGTACACGCTTGTAAAGCTCCTCGGCCGCATTATAACCCATCTTTTTCTGACGATAATTAACTGCCGCCGACTCACAGATGATGGCAAGATTCCGCCCGGGCCTTATGGGGATATTATGGCATACCACCTTATTTCCCAGGTATTCCGTATATTCCTCCTCCAGACCTATCCTGTCATAATCCTTATCCTTATCCCAGTCCTCGAGCCTGATGACAAGATCGATATTCTGGGTATCCTTGACACAGGATACACCAAACAGAGTCTTTACGTCAATTATGCCTATGCCCCGAAGCTCTATCAGGTGTTTGGTAACATCGGGCGCGCTGCCTATCAGGGTATCGTTGCTGACCTTCCTTATCTCCACTACGTCATCCGTGACCAGCCTGTGGCCTCTCTTTATAAGCTCAAGCGCCGCCTCCGACTTTCCGATGCCGCTCTCGCCCGTTATCAGCACTCCCTCTCCGTAAACGTCAACCAGTACTCCATGGACGGAGATACAGGGCGCAAGCTGAACATTGAGCCATTTTATGACCTCGGCCATCAGCGCCGAGGTTTCCATATCGGTCATCAGCACCGGAACGCCTCTTTCGTTAGCCGTTCCCAGAAAGATCTCTCCCGGCATAAGGTTTCGGGCGAAGATGAACGCCGGCGTTTCCTCGGTAATGACGTTTTCGTACCTTTCCTTTCTCTCCTCGGTATCAATGGAATGTATGTAGGAATATTCCACATAGCCTATTATCTGGACACGGTTTGAAGGATAGTTCTCAAGATATCCTGCCAGCTGTATGGCCGGTCTGTTGATATCCGGCAGTTTGATCCTGACCTTCTTTACATTGATATTCGGCGTCAGGTTTTTAAGCTTGAACTTTTCGATAAGCTCGCTTACTGATACTGTACTTTCTGAATTCATGCAAACCCCCTTTTTAAGCGGACGTCTCAGGGTTTATGAAAATAATCATAAAGCGCCTGAGCGGAAGCGGCATTCATTGTCGGAACCTCCATCAGCCTGTTTACATCCGCGTTTTTTATATCTTCTATCGACTCAAAATAATGCATGAGCGCCTTCCGTCTGGTCTTTCCGATGCCCTTTATGTCATCAAGCACCGAGTGCACCTGTCCCTTGCTCCTTAAGCTTTTATGAAACTCTATGGCAAAGCGGTGCGCCTCGTCCTGGATCCTTGTGATCAGCTTAAAGCCCTCTGAATTCCTGTCTATGGGGATCTCGACATCGTTATAATAGAGGCCTCTGGTCCTGTGGTTGTCATCCTTTACCATCCCGCAGACAGGGATGTCAAGGTTAAGAGCCGTTAATACCTCCAGTGCGATATGAACCTGACCCTTGCCCCCGTCCATCATTATAAGATCGGGAAAGCGGTTAAACTTTCCCAGCTGCGAGGGTTGTGATCCCTCAAGCTCCTTCAGCCCGTGCTCAAACCTTCTGGTGAGGACCTCGTTCATTGAGGCATAGTCATCCGGCCCCTTTACGGTCTTTATCTTAAACTTCCGGTAGTCGTTCCGCTTTGGCCTTCCGTTTTCATATACCACCATGGAGCCCACGGAATCATATCCGCTGATATTCGAGATATCATAAGCTTCCATCCGCTCTATCCCCTCCAGGGAAAGCAGCTTTTCTATCTCATGAACCGCTCCGGTGGTCCTTGCTTCTTCACTTCTGACCTTTTCTATATCCTGCCTCAGTACTATCTGCGCATTTTTCTCCGCAAGCTCAATAAGCTTTTCCTTCCTGCCCTTTTTGGGAACAACAAGGCTAAGCTTATTTCCTCTTTTTCCGGAAAGCCATTCCTCCAAAAGCTCTCTGTCCTCGATATCGCAGGGGATCAGTATCTCCTTTGGTATATAGGGCGTTCCCGAATAGAACTGGACTATGAAATCCCTGATTATGCCGGCATCCTCCGCATCCTCTGCGTTCTTCATGTAGTGATGCTCTCTGCCGATTATCTTTCCGCCCCTTATATAGAATACCTGGATTATCACCGATTCGTCATCCCTTGCCATTGCCACGACGTCCCTGTCGTCAGAGTGGCTGTCGGTGATACGCTGCTTCTGGGCTACCTGCCTGACGCTCTCGAGAAGGTCTCTGTACTCCATCGCCCTCTCGTAGTCCATCTCCTCTGAGGCAGCCTCCATCTTATCATTCAGTTCCTTCAGAAGAGGCCTGTAATTTCCGTTTAAAAAATCAACGGCCCCCTGCATCCCGTCCCTGTAATCCTCTCTGGACACAGCCCCCGTACAGGGTGCCTTGCATCTTCCGAGATGATAATAAAGGCAGGTACCGCCGGGATTGATCTCCTCCTCTTCCTTCTCCTTTGTTCCGCTTATCCTTTTGTTGCAGTTTCTTATATAATACAGCTTTCTCAGAAGCTCTATGGTCTCGTTGACCGATGTAGCCGAGGTGAAGGGTCCGTAATAACGCGCGTTATCCTTCAGCACCTTTCTCGTGGAAAAGATACGCGGATAATCCTCATTCGTTGTAACCTTTATGTAGGGGTAGGTCTTGTCGTCCTTTAAAAGGGTATTGTACTTGGGGTTATGCTCCTTTATCAGATTGTTCTCAAGTACCAGCGCCTCCAGCTCCGAGCCGGTTACCACGTATTCAAACCAGGCTATGTGCTCAACCATCTGCCTGATCTTTACCGACTTGTTCGTACTCTCCCTGAAATATGAACGCACCCGGTTTCGAAGGATCACGGCCTTTCCCACATAGATGATCTTATCCTCTGCGTCGTGCATTATATATACGCCGGGCTTTGCCGGGAGCTTGGCGAGCTCTTCTTCTATATTGAAATCCGTCATTGGCCGTTATCATCCGAAGGAGAGTCTATCAGAGTAAAATTGGGGGCCGTGGCGGAAGGCTCGTTTGTCTCCGAAGAAACCGGCTTATCCTCGGTAACCTGCGGCTCCCCGCTCTCGGGCGGCACGTTT
>DNAD01000171.1 GCA_003484785.1 Lachnospiraceae bacterium | reverse complement strand
TTGGTAAGGGAGTGATAGATGTGGCTCAGCTTCACGGCGATGAGGACGAGGCTTATATCGATTCTTTACGGAAGAAAACGGATGCTCCGATCATAAAGGCCTTTCGCATAAGAGAACATGAAGATATCGCGCGGATACGGGTCCCGAAGGGTGTGAGGGCTCTGCTTGACGCCGGAAGCGGCGACGGTATGGCCTTTGTATGGGAATGGCTAAGGGAGGTTGATCTTGACTATTACCTTGCAGGGGGACTTACGCCTGAAAATGTGGGGAAAGCGGTGAGAAACTATCATCCCTACGGGGTTGATGTTAGCAGCGGTATCGAAACAGACGGACGGAAGGACAAAAATAAAATGGCGGCCTTTGCAGAGGCCGTAAGGAAGGAAAACGGACAATGAGCAGAGAGGGCACAAGATTTGGCGTTCACGGCGGGCAGTATATTCCGGAGACCCTGATGAACGCGGTTATCGAGCTTGAAGAGGCCTATGACAGGTATAAGGAGGATCCGGAGTTTAAGCAGGAGCTTTCCGAGCTGCTTAACGAGTATGCGGGAAGGCCCTCGCGGCTGTATTTTGCTAAAAAAATGACCGGGGATCTGGGCGGCGCAAAGATCTATCTGAAAAGAGAGGATCTGAACCATACCGGAGCCCATAAGATAAATAACGTACTGGGACAGGCTCTGCTTGCAAAGAAGATGGGAAAGACGAGGCTCATCGCGGAAACCGGCGCAGGTCAGCACGGTGTGGCCACTGCCACCGCGGCGGCTCTGCTTGGCATGGAATGCGTCGTGTTCATGGGCGAGGAGGACACGGTAAGACAGGCGCTCAATGTTTACCGGATGAGGCTTTTGGGGGCCGAGGTTGTAGCGGTAAAGAGCGGGACCGCTACGCTTAAGGATGCGGTATCTGAAGCAATGAGGGAGTGGACCTCAAGGATAAGCGATACCCACTACTGTCTGGGGTCTGTCATGGGGCCCCATCCCTTTCCGACGATAGTAAGGGATTTTCAGGCTGTGATCTCATCGGAGATCAGAGAGCAGATGCGTAAAAAGGAGGGACGTCTTCCGGACGCGGTGATAGCCTGCGTCGGGGGAGGATCGAATGCGATAGGAAGCTTTTATCATTTTATCCCCGACTCATCGGTCAGGCTCATAGGCTGCGAAGCGGCGGGCAGGGGCATCGATACCTTTGAGACCGCGGCGACCATATCTACCGGAAAGCCCGGGATCTTCCACGGGATGAAGTCTTATTTCTGCCAGGATGAGTTCGGACAGATCGCGCCGGTATATTCCATCTCCGCCGGCCTCGATTATCCGGGCATCGGGCCGGAGCATGCTTATCTGCATGATATCCACAGGGCGGAATATGTGGCTGTGACGGACGAGGAGGCGGTTTGCGCTTTTGAGTATCTTTCAAGGACTGAAGGCATTATCCCTGCCATAGAGTCAGCCCACGCCGTAGCTTATGCCATGAAGCTTGCTCCTGAAATGGACAGGGATAAGATCATCGTGATCACGATCTCGGGACGGGGAGATAAGGACTGTGCCGCGATAGCAAGATACAGAGGGGAGGATCTCCATGAATAGGATAGCGAAGGCATTTGAAAACAAAAAGGCTTTTATTCCCTTTATCACACTGGGGGATCCCGATATTGCCACCTCGGAAGCGGTCATACGCGAGGCGGCAAAAAACGGGGCGGATCTTATCGAGCTGGGCATTCCTTTTTCCGATCCAACAGCGGAAGGGCCGGTGATCCAGGCCGGAAGCGACAGGGCCCTTAAGGGCGGAATGACGACGGATAAGGCCTTTGAGCTCGTACGTGTTCTGCGAAAGGACATCGATCTTCCCTTTGTATTCATGACCTACTGCAATGTGGTGTTTTCCTGCGGGGCGGAGCGCTTTATGAAAAGGTGTAAGGATACCGGGGTCGACGGGCTGATACTTCCGGATCTTCCCTTTGAGGAAAAAGATGAGTTTTTAACAGAATGCCGGGAATACGGGGTGAAGCTGATCTCTCTTATCGCTCCTACCTCGGGCGAGAGGATCGCAATGATCGCCAAAGAGGCCGAGGGCTTTATCTACCTTGTATCAAGCCTGGGCGTGACCGGGGTCAGAAATGAGATCACGACGGACCTTAAGTCCATCGTTGAAGTGATCCGCAAAAATACCGGCGTACCCTGCGCCATCGGCTTCGGGATATCAACGCCTGAGCAGGCAGCTCAGATGGCTTCCATAGCGGATGGTGTCATCGTGGGCTCCGCGATCGTAAAGCTTCTGGAAAAATACGGGAAGGACGCGCCCGGATATGTCGGGGAATACGTAAGGAGAATGAAGGAGGCTGTTTCATAGGAGGCCCCCGGCGGCAATATAACGGGCAGGGATATATTATCCCTGCTCGATTTTTCTGGTATTGAACGGCTCTTAGTGATAAGATAACTGTTGAGAGCGCTTCAGAGGATCCGGTAAGGTGCGGGGGGCCTGTGCCGGATCGGGATATCGGGAAGGACAGTGCTTATGATGGATTTCAGCACGGATTTTTATAAAAAGCTTTTTACGAACCTGAACAGTAACGCGGTTCTTTTAAAGATCGATGAAAAGGACAGGTACGAGCCGGTGTGGATCATTTTATGTCAAAGCCCCTCTTTCCCGGGAACGTGATCACTGCCTACAGGCATGCAAGGAGAAGGAAGGACGGCATTGCCGGTAAGAAGAAGCCTGTTTCGGATCTTGCCGGAAGGCGGATCCTGGTTGCCGAGGATATGGCTATCAATGCCGAGATCATGATGATGATCCTGAGTACCTGGAAGATTGAGACTGAGCTTGCTGAAAACGGGCAGGTGGCAGTGGATAAGTTTAAGGGCTCGGGT
>DNAD01000172.1 GCA_003484785.1 Lachnospiraceae bacterium | reverse complement strand
AGCTAAAGCTTGTCCCGAAGCGCACGATTCTTTCAGAATCGGCGCGGAAAGGAGTGGGTTATGCGGCTGGATAAGTTTTTGAAGGTTTCAAGGATCATAAAGAGGAGAACCGTGGCGAACGAGGCCTGTGACGCCGGGAGGGTAAGTGTCAACGGAAAGGTTGCAAAAGCCTCCCAGGAGGTAAAGGAGGGCGATATCATTGAGATCCAGTTCGGAAACAGGGAGCTTAAGGCGGAGGTTCTCAATGTTAAGGAGACAGTAAGAAAAGAGGAGGCAGCAGAGCTTTACAGGGAGATCTGAAGATTGCTGAAGATTGCCGCATCAGGTTATAAACGGGTTTGTATCCGGCAGCGGTTTATGGTAAAATTATTACAGGTTATTTATCCGGTTCCGAAAAGCGGGCCGGATCGGATAGGCACAAACTATAGTTTGCACCCAGGCGCACGATCTGTAAGCAGATCGGCGCGTAAGAGGCAGTCTGATGTCAACGATCGCTTTGTCTGACCTTATCCCGGTCGATATTCTACAGGAGTTTCAGGACGCTTTTTCGGAGTTCTCCGGAATGGCTTCTATAATTACGGACAATAACGGGCAGCCCATTACAACGGGAAGCGGTTTTTCCGCGTTCTGTATGGAGCTTACCAGAAACTCCGAAAAAGGCAGAAAGAACTGCGAGCTCTGCGACAGGCAGGGGGCCATCATGACCCTGCAGAACGGGAACTCCTCCGTATACCGGTGTCATGCGGGCATTATGGATTTTGCTGCGCCGATCATGCTGAACGGGGAATTTATAGGTTCGTTTATTGCCGGGCAGGTGCTGCTTCAGGCGCCGGACGAGGAAATGCTTAAGCAGAAGGCTCTGGAATACGGGATAGACCCGGAGGCTTATATCGAGGCTGCCCGAAAGGTCAGGCTCGTGGAGGAGGCGGATATTGAAAAGGCCGCCGCATTTCTTACCAGAGCTGCAAGTGTTTTTTCAAAAATAGCATATCAGCGTTATCTGATCGTTCAGAAGAACCAGAGCGTTGAGGATACCGCCAGGACCCAGTCTGAATTTCTTACCCGTTTTTCGGATGATATGGTTCAGAGCGTTCGCGAACTGTTCTTATATATTTCCGACAACGGCAGGGAAAGATCCATGGAGGAAATCCAGAAGAATGTGGATCTTCTGCTTGCAAGGACGATGAAGCTCGGATCGATAGTCGAGGACAGCGTAGAGTACGTTAACGCGATGAACGGGATATTTGAGCTTAACGAGTCTGTATATGATATACGACGGATAGCCGAGCTTAAGCTGAGCGAATTCATAAAAAGGGCAGAGGAAAGAAACGACAGCCTAAGCTTTAACGTGGACCAGTCGGTTCCTAAGCTTTTGATGGGAGATTCCGGAAGGATCGGAACCATCATCGGAAAGCTGATCGAAAACAGCATCCGATATACCGAAAATGCTCAGGTGCACCTTCATATCAGCTCTGAGGAGATCTCTTATTCCACCATCCTTGTGATCGATGTAACGGACGGCGGGGTCGGGATAGAGGAAAAACAGGCCGAATATATCAGGAATTATATGTCCAGCAGAGGCTTCTCGGATACCAGAGACGAGGAGTTTGAAATGCTGGGCTTTTCTCTTATAGGATATTGTGTAAACGCCATGTCCGGAACCATAGACCTTCAAAGCGTTCTGGGAAAGGGAACGAGATTCGTTATAAAGCTCCCCCAGCTGAAGGTGGAAGGAGGCCCGGATGAATAATTTTGATATATCAGGCTATCTGAGCGCGTTTTCAGAGCTTATAAGGGCAGCGGGAACCACCGAGGAGATCATTGATAAGGATTTCTGCGAATGCATAAAAAAAGTGGGGGCATGTCTTGGGGTGTTTAAGGCTGAGCTTATGGTTATAGGCTACTCCTTCCCCGAGAATATCGTCATTTTTGAGACCGACGATTGTGATCTTACCCATACAAAGGTTATAGAGGATACCAGGTTTATAGCAAAAAAACAGGTTCACACCATCCTTTATATACAAAATCCTCAGGGCGCGGCCTTCCGGACAGAGCTCGATGCCGGAGTAAAGAACCTTATTGAGATCATTGAGATCCAGGCCGCCAAATCCATTAACAAACGAAACGAAAATGAGCAGCGCAAGATCGACAGTGTTACGGAGACTGCGACTGCGGAGTTTTTCAGCGAGTATACGGACAGGTTGTTTAAAAACGGAGAGATATCGGAATATGCCGCATGCTCCTTCACCCTTAAGGGAATGGAGGAGATAAACAGAAAGCTCGACGCCCACAGCGGAAATCTTCTTATGAAGACCTACGCAAGGAAGCTTCAGGAGCTGATAGGAAAGTTCGGCCTGGTGGCCAGAAACAGCGGGATCAACTTTTCCGCGATCTTTCTTAAGGACAAGGCAAGTGAAGTTATGGAATATCTGTCCGGACAGGACGTATACCTTCCTGAGCTCGATATCACCAGATTCATGAGCGCCTATGCGGGCTATTTCCTTTCGACGGAAAACAGCAGATCGCCCCGGGAGCTTAACGATATCCTGGCCATTGCCCTGCAGAATGCCAGGGAGAATTCCCAGAGCCCCTATATCATATATGATGATAAGCTGAGAAAGCAGATAGACGAGGCCAAATATATCGAGAGCATTTTTCCGGGAGCTCTGGAGGATGAGGAGTTCATGGTCTACTATCAGCCGAAGATAGAGACAAAGACCTACCAGCTGACGGGGGCGGAGGCGCTGTGCCGCTGGAGGCATGAAGGCGAGATGATCCTGCCCTTCCGGTTCATTCCCGTGCTTGAACAGAACGGTGATATATGCAAGCTGGATTTTTACATGCTGGAGCATGTATGCAGGGATATGAGAAAATGGATAGATGCCGGGCACAAGGGAGTGAGGGTGTCGGTCAACCTCTCCAGGGTACACATGGGAGATCCTGCCCTTCTGGAGCATATCCTGGGCATAATCGACGGTTACAGGATCCCTCACCAGTATATAGAGATAGAGCTTACCGAGACCACAACGGAGGTGGACTATTTTGAGCTTAAGAAGCTGGTATCCGGCCTGAGGGACTCAGGGATATTTACCTCGGTGGACGACTTCGGGGTCGGCTATTCCTCCATGAACCTTTTAAGGGAGCTGCCCTGGAACGTCATCAAGATAGACAGGAGTTTTATGCCTGTGGGCGATAACAGTCAGGAGGACGAAAAAAGAAAGGTCATGCTCAAGTCTGTGATCGGAATGACCCAGGCACTGGGGCTTAAGTGCATTGCCGAGGGAGTTGAGACCGTGGATCAGATCATCTTTCTTAAGAAATACGGCTGTTATTATGTTCAGGGATATTATTTTGACAAGCCTCTGCCGGTCAGTGAATTTGAAACGAGGCTTATAAAGGAAG
>DNAD01000125.1:6246-6951 GCA_003484785.1 Lachnospiraceae bacterium | reverse complement strand
AAAAAATACAATAGATTTTCAGTTAAATAACTTAGAAATTTATTGAAAATAGGGGCTTTGCGGGATGTCGGCACTATATCTTGCGGTATACTTTCCGGTATACTTTTTCCTTCGAAAACTTCATTTTTTAGTTGACGTTTATTGGCCCGTATGCTATAGTTTTATGGCGATGGAGGGCAGAGCCCTTTTTTTGTTGACTTCGGCAAAACGTCGGGACAGCATTTTATTTCAGGATTCGGAGGATATTATCATGCGTACAAGGATAACTCTTGCATGTACGGAATGCAAAAATCGAAATTATGATACAACAAAGGATAAGAAGACTCATCCCGACAGGATGGAGATGAAGAAGTACTGCAGATTCTGCAAGACTCATACTATGCACAAAGAGACTAAGTGATCACGATACTGATAAAGAGGTTTGAGAAATGAGCGAGAATAATTCTGGTGCAAAGGCAGCTCCGTCTTTATCCGAGAAAGCGGGGAGCTTTTTTAAGGGCGTAAAGGCCGAGTTTCACAAGATCAACTGGGAGACCCGTGAGAACGTAACCAAGCAGACGATCTCGGTAGTTGTAGTCTCTTTCTGTCTGGGCGTTATCATCGCCATTCTGGATATCATACTGCAGTATGGCGTTGACTTTGTCATAAATATCGGAGGCTGAGTTCTTTCGGCGGACGACATTATAGATAATCTTTCGTTACTAT
>DNAD01000125.1:4664-6198 GCA_003484785.1 Lachnospiraceae bacterium | reverse complement strand
AGTAACAATCTTTCATCTCTTTAATCGCGAATCTACGGGGAGAGTTTATGGCAGAGTATAACAGTAGTGAATCAGGCTGGTACGTGGTTCATACGTATTCCGGCTACGAGAATAAGGTTAAGGCTAATATCGAAAAGGCAATAGAAAACAGGCATCTGGAGGATGAGATCCTCGAGGTAAGGGTGCCCATGCAGGATGTTACGGAGCTTAAGAACGGCGTAAGAAAGACCAGCGCAAAAAAGCTTTTCCCCGGCTATGTTCTCATTAATATGTATATGAACGATGTGACCTGGTATGTCGTGAGAAATACCAGAGGGGTCACGGGCTTTGTAGGCCCCGGAAGCAAGCCGGTGCCGCTTACGGAAAATGAGATGAAGCCTTTGGGGATCAAGACCGAGAATGTTTTCATCGATTTCGGCGAGGGAGATACTGTTGCCGTGGTCGCCGGTGTATGGAAGGATACGGTAGGCGTTATTCAGAGGATGGATATGGGCAAGCAGACCGCTACGATAAATGTGGAGCTGTTTGGAAGAGAGACGCCCGTCGAGATCAGCTTTGATGAGATATCGAAGATGGATTAGCTGTTACTATTCACAGCCTTTTGGGCTGTGATAGTAACGGGGCAGAGCTGCCGTATAAGCCCGGGGGCTGTAAACGGCAGTATGTAAGTGAGAGAAACGAAATGGTTTTCCGTTTCTTTATTGAGTATATATCTTAATGCTCAGTGGGAGGAAGTTAAAGCTTCCGCCACTACCACAAAGGAGGAATTAAAATGGCAAAAAAGGTTGAAGGCTATATTAAGCTGCAGATTCCTGCCGGAAAAGCTACTCCGGCGCCTCCGGTCGGTCCGGCTCTCGGACAGCACGGTGTTAACATTGTGGAATTCACAAAGCAGTTTAATGCCAGGACAGCGGATAAGGGCGATGTTCTTATCCCGGTAGTTATCACCGTTTATGCGGACAGAAGCTTCAGCTTCGTTACAAAGACTCCGCCGGCTGCAGTACTTATCAAAAAGGCCTGCAATATTCAGTCGGGCTCGGGTGTACCTAACAAGACCAAGGTGGCAAAGATCTCAAAGGACAAGCTCCGTGAGATCGCTGAGCTCAAAATGCCTGATCTGAACGCGGCATCCGTTGAGGCAGCTATGAGTATGATCGCGGGAACGGCCAGAAGCATGGGCGTTACCGTAGAAGAATAGGAGGCGGTATAATGAAGCACGGAAAGAAATATCAGGAAGCGGCTAAGCTGGTTGAACGTGGAACGTTATACGAGCCCGCCGATGCGATTTCATTAGTAAAAAAGACGGCTTCGGCAAAGTTTGACGAGACCGTTGAGGTTCATATAAAGACAGGCTGTGACGGACGTCATGCCGAGCAGCAGATCCGTGGAGCAGTTGTTCTCCCCAACGGAACAGGCCGTACCACAAGGGTGCTCGTTTTTGCAAAGGGCGATAAGATCGCCGAGGCAGAGGCAGCGGGAGCCGATCATGTAGGCGGTGATGAACTGATACCGAAGATCCAGAACGAAGGCTGGC
>DNAD01000125.1:2683-4600 GCA_003484785.1 Lachnospiraceae bacterium | reverse complement strand
GTGTTGTAGGACGTCTTGGTAAGGTCCTCGGTCCCAAGGGACTGATGCCCAACCCGAAGGCCGGAACGGTAACCATGGATGTTGCGAAGGCCGTTAAGGATATCAAGGCAGGTAAGATAGAGTACCGTCTTGACAAGACCAACATCATCCATGCTCCCATCGGAAAAGCTTCCTTCGATGAGGATAAGCTTAACGAGAACTTCAACACACTGATGGAGGCTCTTGTTAAGGCCAAGCCCAGCGCTCTCAAGGGTCAGTACATGAAGAGCATCGTGCTTGCCACGACGATGGGCCCTGCCGTTAAGGTTTCAACGGCTAAATATTGATATATGATCATGGCCGGCGCCAATAACGAATGTCGTCAGGCGTGTTTTCCGGAATGTACCGGATATCGATCGGACAGAGGGGTTTGCCCTTCTGTCCGATTGTTTTTGCGGATAAAAAATGATAGAATGTTTGTGGTATATTTTTTCGTGATCAATACTGATCACAACCGGGGAGCAGGAAATGAGGGATCTGTCTGATAAGCGGGAATTCGGTAAAAAAACAGGCCGTTTAATGACGAAAAGTCTTTACGGCCTTATTCTGTGTACTCTTCTTTTCCTCTGCGGCTGCGATCTTGCGGATAAGATAAAGGAGAAGATCTTTCCCCGGGCAGAGACGGAGGCAGAGGAGACGTCCGATTCCGGACAGTACAGGCAGAACCCGGATGCGGAGCCTGTAATAGTGATAAATGCGGCGGATATAAAGGTGGATTTTACGGCGGATGTCACCCCTACCCCCACGCCCGCTCCGTTTGTCTATGAGGAGATCTACGATGATGAAAACAAAACCTACTCAAAGGAGACGAAAAGCCTTGAGGAGGTTGTGCTGACGTTTATCGGGGATATCTCCTTTGCGGAGGGCTATGCCAATATGAACGCTCTTTATGCGGGAAAGAGCGGGATCCTGGGCTGCATAAAGCCCGAGGTCATAGAAGGGCTCAACGACAGCGACATCTTTTTTGCAAATAACGAATTTCCTTACAGCAGCAGAGGCTCGGCTACCCAGGGAAAGAAGTTTACCTTCAGGGCAAAGCCCGAGAACGTATCCTTTCTGCATGATATAGGGGTGGATATAGTATCCCTGGGCAACAACCATGCCTATGATTTCGGGCCGGAGGCGCTGCTTGATACCTTTGATATCCTTGAGGAGGCAAAGATCCCCTACGTCGGGGCCGGAAGGAATATAAACGAGGCGATGAAGCCCGTATATTATAAGGTGAATGGTAGGACCATAGCCTTTACATCGGCTACTCAGATAGAAAGATTGGCAAATCCCGATACAAAGGAGGCTACCGAGGACAGTCCCGGAGTGCTGCGTACTCTGGATCCATCAAGGATGCTGGCCTGCATAAGGGATGCGGAGGAAAATTCCGATTTTGTAGTGGTATATGTTCACTGGGGAAGCGAGAATACCGACCTCGTGGACGACAGTCAGAAAAAGCTTGCCGCGGAGTATGCGGCGGCGGGAGCGGATCTGATCATAGGCGATCATTCCCACTGCCTTCAGGGCATCGACTATGTGGAGGGAGTGCCCGTTATCTACAGTCTCGGAAACTTCTGGTTCAATTCACGTACCATAGATACAGGCTTTGTCAGGGTGGTTCTTGATACTCCGCAGTCCTTCGATGAGGCCGTTAAGCTCAGAAGCTTTGAGTTCGTGCCCTGCATACAGAAGGGGTGTCGTACTTATCTTGCGGATCAGGAGGATAAGGAGAGGATACTGTCCTATCTCCAGGGTATTTCGAGATACGCCCTTGTAAACCCGGACGGGCATATCGAACCTTCTGATACGAATCATAACATACAAAATGGCGCCAATACCTCGCCCTCACGTCAGTTCCTGAATAACAATACCGATAATACACAGGAGGAG
>DNAD01000125.1:0-2636 GCA_003484785.1 Lachnospiraceae bacterium | reverse complement strand
GGAGGAGACGGTTCCCGTCGATCCGATGACGGAGCTTCTGCTCCAACAGCAGGCGTTACTTGAACAGGCGGCTCAGGGAGAGGCCGGTTCGGAGCCGTCGGAGGGAGAATGATGACAGGGACATCTGCGAGGGATAATAAGAGCTGCGTGGATATTCTGAAGCTTCTGGTCTTCTGCTATCTTTATATTCCCGTCATCATTTTCTGTATCACATGGTTTAAGCCGCTGATAGCTGTAATAGCCTGTATTGGCGCGGTCGTTGGGACGGGGCTTTATCTGGCGCGTTCAAAAACCGTTCTGAGAAAACCTGTAAAACGCGAATGGGTGTTTGCTGCCGCTTCCCTTATCATTATCCTTATATGGTGCGCTCTCTCGGGCTTCGGAGGCTATGTGCTTCAGTCGGGTGATTTCCCGAAGCACAATGTGATCCTTCGGGATATCATGGTCAATAAGGCGCCGGTAACCTATGACTTTGACGGAAGGGAAGGAACTCTTTCCTATTATATAGCCGGTTACATCGTGCCTGCCCTGGCGGGGCATTTTTTCTCGGACAGCTTTGATGTCGCCCAGGACACCCTTCTTATATGGAACGCTGTCGGGATCTTTCTTGCGGTTCTGCTGCTGTACCGAAATATCGGCCATAAAAAGGGCGCGAGCCTTATTATCATCACACTGACTCTAATACTGTTTGCAACCTTTGTCTGCCCTCTTTCGGGGATCTTTAAAAACCTGTATCCGGATGAAGCCGGGGACGGGATCCACTGGCTCAGCAATGTGATCTGGATACAGTACTCATCGGATATCATGCTGCTCGCATATGTGTTTCCGCAGATGATATCCGGCCTTTTGGGGGTATCCCTGCTTAAGGAGACCGGAAACGATTACGGAAAATGGGGGCTTATCCTTGCTCCTCTTGTAATGTACTCGGCCTTTGTATTTTTGGGAATGGCCATTCTGATGCTTACGGTCTTTATCGCGGATCTTCTTTCCGATGAGGGGGAAAGGAAAGGACGGGCGCACGTTAAGGAAACCTTAAAGAGCGTATTTTCGCTCTGCAATCTGTGCTCTCTGGTGTTTGCGGCTGTGCTCATACTCTACCTTATGGGAAATATCCTTCAGGAAAAGCCTTCCGGCGTGGCCATGGGGATAGAGAGGATCTACTACGGCGGGTATTATCATACCCTTATATTCTTTGAGCTCTCCTGGCTTTTGTGGATACTTCTGCTATTAAAGAGGGAGAAGGAAAACCGTCTGCTTTTCGCTGCCGCCTTTAACCTTCTCATATATCCCTTCTTTAAAATGGGCTATTATAATGATCTCTGCATGCGGGCGAGCATCCCGGCGCTTCTGGTCATCTCGGTGACGGTGGCCGAAAACATCATTATCTCGGTTTTCGGCGAGGATATTGAGAAGGGGGGGAACAGGCAGAAGTCAGAGGATGCGGAGAACGGGCAGAGCACAGAGAAAATACAGGACGCAGAAAATATGCGGGATGAAGAAAATGCGGTGAGTACAGAGAATGCGGAAAAACCGGGCAAGGACCTTAAGAAAGGAAGGGATCTCTGGTATGCGGCTCTGCTTACGGTGTGCCTTCTGATCAGCGCGGCGGGACCGCTCGGGGAGATCCGTTATTATTTTACCGGAAGATCGAAGGATACGAGAAACTACTTTGAGCCCTACGCCTCAAGCAGTGAATTCTTCCTGTCGCATGATTTCGTGGAGTATCAGTATATCGACTGGGATCCGGACAGCATTTCTAAGAAGATCCTGAGATGAGCGTAAAAATGTCTTGACAGGAAAGGATCCCATGTGGTAATCTTTTTAAGGTTTTTTAACCGGGCCGAAGACAGCAGGTGCCAGAGCGTAAGAGATCGGGTTTATGTTCCCGGTTCGCCTGCCGAGGAGATCAAAGGGTTAATATTTAATTATGATGCCTTGTCTTTCCCTTCGGAGAGCAGGGCTTTTTTTCTGAACATTCAGGGTTGATTTCACAGCCCGAAAGGCTGTGAACAGTAACCATTCAGGATCTGTTCATGATCTTTGGCCGATCTAGCATAACGAAATACTAAAGAAGGAGGTAAAGGTTCAATATGGCTAAGGTTGAGTTAAAGAAGCCTGTCATTGATGAGATTGCGGAAAACGTAAAGGATGCCCAGTCTGTAGTCCTTGTTGACTACCGCGGACTTACCGTTGCCCAGGATACCGATCTCAGGCGTCAGCTTCGTACCGCGGGTATTACCTATAAGGTTTATAAAAATACAATGATGAACTTTGCGTTCAAGGGTACGGAACTGGAAAGTCTTACCGCTCATCTTGAGGGTCCCAGCGCCATCGCTATTTCAAAGGATGATGCAACGGCTCCCGCGAGGATCATCGCGAAGTTCGCGAAGACCGCGCCCAAGCTCGAGATGAAGGGCGGTGTGGTAGAGGGTATCTACTATGACGCTCAGGGAATGGAGTCCATAGCAAAGATCCCTTCAAGGGAAGAGCTTCTTTCAAAACTGCTTGGTTCTATCCAGTCGCCTATTGCCAACTTCGCCCGCGTAATGAATCAGCTCGCTGAAAAAGGCGGAGCAGGAGCGGTCGAGGCAAAGAGCGAGGATGCACCCGCAGCTGAGGCTGAGGCAGCCGAAGCG
>DNAD01000035.1 GCA_003484785.1 Lachnospiraceae bacterium | reverse complement strand
CATTGGTTGATAAAGGAACATTATTATGATAGGATGGTTTCGTGTTATCATTTACGATGAAAAGCCGTAAATACCAACGCTTCCGCCAGGCTGATGCGAAAGAATAAAAGAAAGAAATAAAAAAGCCACCCGGAAACCCGGATGGCAAGCGGAGTCGGAGGGATTCGAACCCTCGAGCCCCGAAGGACTAACGCATTTCGAGTGCGCCCCGTTATGACCACTTCGATACGACTCCGTTTCGTTACTCGCGAAAAACGCACCGACGAACACGGATTATTATAATACAACCATATAGGAATAGTCAAATAATCTTTTTTGACAGGGAGATAAACGTGAAGGAACTTGAATACCCCTTTGACCCCGGGATCATTATAAAAAAGAAAAAATCCCTTAAAAGACGGCTTCTTGAAAATGCCGGCAGCTTTACCCAAAAGCGGATAGCGGTGCTGGGAGGCTCCACGACCCATGACGTGACCGCGATCCTCGAGCTTTTTTTGCTGGATCAGGGGATAAAGCCCGTGTTTTACGAGAGTGAGTTCGGAAAATACTGGGAGGATGTGATGTTTGATAATCCCGTTCTTTCCGATTTTCATCCGGATGTTATATATATCCATACCGGGATCAGGAATATCCAAAGCTTCCCATCGGTCTCGGAGGAGCCCGAGGCGGCCGACGCTCATGTTGAAAATGAATTTTCACGCTTTAAACAGCTCTGGGAAAAGATAAGGGAGAGATACGGTTGTATTATCATCCAGAACAACTTTGAATATCCCTCCTTCAGGCTGCTCGGAAATTCCGACGCCACCGACCCGAGGGGACGGGTCAGCTTTGTAAACAGGCTGAACAGGAAGTTTGCCGATTACAGCTGCGCTCATGCCGATCTCCATATCCAGGACATAAACTATCTCTCCGCATGCTTCGGGCTTGATAAATGGGCCGATCCCATGTTCTGGCACCTGTATAAATACGCTCTTTCAATGGAGGCCATACCCTGCCTTGCCTTCAATTTAAGCAATATGATCAAATCCCTCTTCGGGAAAAACAAAAAAGCGCTGGCTCTCGACCTGGATAATACCCTCTGGGGAGGTATCATAGGAGAGGACGGTCCGGACGGGATAGAGCTCGGACGGGAAACTGCCTTAGGCGAAGTCTATACCGAATTTCAGGAATATTTAAAGCTCTTAAAGGATCAGGGTATCCTTCTGAACGTCTGCTCCAAAAACGATCATGATAACGCCCTGGCAGGGCTTAAGCATGAAGACAGCGTCCTGACTCCCGAAGACTTTATCGAGATAAAGGCAAACTGGGAGCCAAAGAGCGAGAATCTCCTTGCTATGGCCGAGGAACTGTCCCTCTTGCCGGAATCCTTCGTATTTGTGGATGACAACCCCGCCGAAAGAGAGCTGGTCTCTGCACAGACCAATGCCGCAGCCCCGGATATCGGAAATCCGGAGGATTACATACGCGTTCTTGACCGATCGGGCTTTTTTGAGGTAAGCGCAGTCTCCAAAGAGGATGCGCAGAGAAACGCCATGTATAAGGCAAATATCGAGAGGGCAAGACAGTCGGCAGCCTTTTCCGATTACGGCGAGTACCTTAAATCCCTTGAAATGGAGGCCGCGATAGACAGCTTCCCCTCCGCCTATATAGACAGGATAGCCCAGCTTACCAACAAGAGCAACCAGTTCAACCTTACAACGAAAAGATATACAAGGGCAGAGATCGAGGAGGTTAAAAATAACGACTGTTATATAGACCTCTGCGGCCGTCTCCGGGATAAGTTCGGTGATAACGGAGTGGTTTCGGTAGTCATCGGTAAAAAAACCGGGGATATTCTGGATATAGAGCTCTGGATAATGAGCTGCCGGGTACTGAAAAGAGATATGGAGTATGCCATGATGGATACTCTGGTAAAAAGGGCTCTGGAGGAAGGGATCAAAGTTATAAGAGGCTGCTATTATCCCACCGCAAAAAACGGCATGGTAAAGGATTTCTACAGTCTGATGGGCTTTACGCCCGTTTCGGAGGATGAAGGGCACAATACCGTCTGGGAGCTTGAAATAACCCCTTCATACACGGATAAGAATAAATATATCCATATAATATAGCGCTCACTGTATAAAAAGCCCTTCACGACCGTTTTACCTTCACGGTTACGAGCCGCAGGAGCGATAAACCGCGCCTTTTCTGCGGAAGGATCGCATGTTCCGGCGCCGCTTCGCGGCTTAACCCGGAACTGACTTGCGATCCTTTTATGCAGAATTTGCTCTCCCCGCTGTTGCTTTTACGCTAGGCGGAGAATCTATATCTGCAATTTCATATCCCCAAAATTCCTTCCTTACAGATAGATGAGAATCAAGTTTTTCACTTACTTTATTATCCAGCTGCATAATCGGATTTTGAAAATAGTAACACACCTCCTCAAATGACTTATCTTTTAAATCAGGAAATGATTCATCAATTGTTTTCCTTAACTCATTTAGTATTTCCTTGTTATGTTCAAATTCTAGAAACGAAGAAGTATTGACGCGTGCACGATAATAAATTTGCCCCTTATTTAGAACTGTAGTAGCCGCTTCTTTCATACCTTTAACCATATCTAACAGCTCAGATTTAGGGAAAAACCGATGCTTATGACTAATCTCTTCCTTAAATTCATACCAATACTTTCCAGCGTCAGCATATGCAAGCAAAAACAAAACCAACCACGCCTCATCATCTGATAACTTAGCAAAGGAATTCGTATCTTTTATATTCTTAATATCTTCTTTCATTAATACACCATACCGTATAAATATATCATTGTTTCAACTAAACCTTTAATTACTCTGAATATCTGATTTTTGTCACAACAATGTTCCAGTGCTACATATGCCGTTCTTGCAACCTCTTATGCACATCCGATGCCCCATA
>DNAD01000337.1:2885-4575 GCA_003484785.1 Lachnospiraceae bacterium | reverse complement strand
CGAAGGCGATTTATAATGGCAAAACCCGTTACTATCACAGCCCAAAAGGCTGTGAATAGTAACTGGTAACGAGGTACTGAATAGTTACGACTTGTGTTTTTGATGTAATTAGTATACAATATCTATGTGGTATTTGCCACACAGGGAAAAGAGTATGATAATTGAATAAGGGAGGTTTACTATGCAGGATCTGGGAAGCACTCAGCATTTCAGCGTTCAGAGCGAGCCCGAGACAGGCGTTAAGCTTGTGCTTGCGGCCGTATACGAGGCTCTTACGGAAAAAGGCTATAATCCTGTAAATCAGATCGTTGGGTATATCATGTCGGGCGATCCTACGTATATCACCAGCCATAACAATGCGAGAAGCCTTATAATGAAGGTAGAGAGAGACGAGCTTGTGGAAGAGCTGCTGGAGTCATATATCAAAAAGAACGGTTGGAAATAGGGATCGATATGAGAGTCATGGGTCTTGATTACGGCTCGAAAACGGTAGGAGTTGCCGTTTCGGACGAGCTAATGCTCACGGCACAGGGCATCGAGATAATCAGAAGAGAAAGAGAGACGAAGCTTCGGCGTACCTATGCAAGGATAGAGGAGCTCGTCAGAGACTATAAGGTTGACCGGATAGTTCTGGGCTTCCCGAGGAATATGGACAATTCCGAGGGCGAAAGATGCAGGATGGTCAGGGAATTCGGCAGTAATGTTAAGAGAAGAACAGGACTGCCTGTTATTCTGTGGGATGAAAGACTTACCACCGTTGCCGCGCAAAGATCAATGGACGAAACGGGTGTAAGGGAGACGGACCGAAAGAAATATGTAGACGAGATAGCTGCCATGTTTATCCTGCAGGGATATATGGACAGCCTTGCAGCGCCCGGCCATACAGCCGAAATGATATAGGATCAAAAGGCGGGATCCCAGGGAAGAGATCGATGGAAAAGCTTGTATTTGAGACCCGGGAGGGCATTTCCGAATTTTACGTTATAGAACAGACCAGGCTCAACGAGACCGATTATCTGCTGGTTTCGGAATCGCCTGAGGAGGACGCGGAGGTCCTCATAATGAAGGATGTTTCGGCCCGGCTTGATAAAAGCGGGGAGGCGGATAATAGCGCTTTAGGGGCGCAGGAGACGGAAATCCCGTTTGACAGGGAGACCGAGAGCGTGTACGAGTTCGTAAGCGATGAAAACGAGCTTACAGCCGTATTAAAAATATTCGAAGAGCTTTTGGATGAAGAAGATCAGTAAAGCTCGTATTTTCAGGAGAGGTAGATTTTGTCGGGAGATAACAGAATAAAGATAATTCCGCTTGGGGGGCTTGGGCAGATCGGTATGAACATCACTGCCTTTGAATACGGCGGGTCTATCGTAGTAGTGGATTGCGGTCTGGCGTTTCCGGAGGACGATATGTTAGGTATCGATCTCGTGATACCGGATGTAAGCTATCTTATCGATAATTCGGAGAAGCTGCGCGGACTGGTGATAACTCACGGGCATGAGGATCATATCGGAGCGATCCCCTATGTTATAAAGCAGCTGAATATTCCGATCTATGCAACAAAGCTTACCATGGCTCTTATTGAGGCTAAGCTTAAGGAGCATATGATCGAGAATGAGGTCGAAAGGCATATAGTAAATTTCGGCGACAGGGTTCGGCTCGGCGATGTGGAGGTGGAGTTCATAAAGACCAA
>DNAD01000337.1:0-2773 GCA_003484785.1 Lachnospiraceae bacterium | reverse complement strand
GATTTCAAAGTGGATTATACCCCGGTTTTCGGCGAGCCCATAGATCTGCAGAGGTTTGCCGAGCTCGGTAAGCAGGGAGTGCTTGCGCTTCTGTGCGACTCCACAAACGCGGAGAGAAACGGGTATACGAATTCCGAAAAGGCAGTAGGGAAGGCTTTTGAGAACATATTCGAGGATCATGATGATACCAGGATCTTCGTTGCTACCTTTGCTTCAAACATTGACAGGATAAGGCAGATAATAAATACCGCCTGGAAATACGGAAGAAAGGTTGCGGTACAGGGCAGAAGCATAGAAAATATCGTGGTTACGGCTCAGGAGATCGGATATCTTGAGATCCCCGAGAATACACTGATAGATATAGATCAGATAAAGGATTATCCCGACGAGAAGCTTGTGATAATCACCACGGGCTCCCAGGGAGAGACCATGGCGGCTCTTAACAGGATAGCCAACAGGCAGAACAAGTGGGCCAGGATCAAGCCGGGAGATACGGTGATCTTCAGCTCCAGCCCGATACCCGGCAATGAAAAGGCTGTATCCAGGGTCATAAACGAGCTTACGCTTCAGGGAGCGGACGTTATCTATCAGGATGCCCATGTTTCCGGGCATGCCTCGCAGGAGGAGATCAAGCTTATATATTCGCTGGTCAGGCCGAAATACGCGATTCCGGTCCACGGAGAATACAGGCATCTTAAGGCTCAGGCCTATATAGCGAGGGACATGGGGATCCCCAAGGAGGATATCTTTATCCTTCAGGCGGGTGATGTCTTATCCGTAGGCAGGGGAAGGGCCGATATCACCGGGCATGTTGAGACCGGAAGCCTGTTTGTCGACGGTCTGGGTGTCGGAGACGTAGGAAACGTTGTGCTCAGGGACAGACAGATACTGGCGGAAAACGGTATGGTGATGGTGATAGCCGCAGTGCTTGCCGACAGCGGCGAGCTGGTCTCGGGGCCCGAGATAATCACCAGAGGCTTTATCTATGTCAGAGAGTCTGATGAGATAATGACGGAGATGTCCGAGGTGGCTTCGGAAAGCTTCAGGAAGCTTTCGGATAAGGGCGTCACCGACTGGAATAAGATGAAATCCGTTATAAGGGATGACATGAGCAGCTTCATTTGGGGGAAGATGAAGCGAAGGCCCATGGTCATGTCCATATTTATAGAGGTATAGAGGAAATGATCCGGTCCAAAAGAGGACCGAATCGGCGAGATAAGGGGTAATAATGGAACAGACACTTGACAGGGCGGTGGAGGTGCTCATTGAGCAGCTTCTGCTTACTACTGAGTACACAACCTATCTTAAAATGAAGGAAAAGATAGAGGATGATGAGGAATGTCTGAATAAGATCAGGAGATTCCGGCAGCTTTCGGATGAGCTTCAAAACCTTACCGATGAGCAGCGGATAAGGGAGGCTGCGAGGATAGAGGCGGAATGCGACGCTCTTTGCGATGATCCCAGGGTTCTTGATTTTATGCAGTCCGAGATTGATTTTGTCAGGCTTTATCAGGGTATCATAGGCAGGATAATCACGGAGATAGATATTGAGGACTGAATATGAATATAAGGCAGTTGGCGCTGTCCTTTGCAAGCTTTGTGATAAGGATCGCGCTGGTGATTATTATTGTCTTTGCCGTAATCCGTATCGGTAAACAGGCTTATGATTTCGGATATATGCTGTTTACTAAGGAATCGGTCGATGATCCGCCGGGCAGGGATATAGTAGTTACGGTGGGCCCGGAAGACGGAACCGTGGATATTGCAAAGATGCTTGAAGAAAAAGGGCTTACAGTGGACTGGAAGCTTTTTGTGCTGCAGTCAAAGCTTTCGGATCATGACGATCCCGTGGTTCCGGGGACATATACCCTGAATACCTCCATGAATGCGGATGCGATGCTCATGGTTCTGGAAAACATCGAAGCAGAGGAGCCTGTCGAGGATATGGGAGAGGCTGATGAGCTTACCGAGCAGCCCATCAATGAGCTTGGAAGCTCCGGTCAGGATGAAAACTTCGATATTTACGGCTATAACGGAGACGGAACAGAAGGAGAGGTCATCGAGCCCGAGATCGTGGAGGATACGGGAGACGGAGGCGAATAGGTGGAGCATGACAGGATCGCTGAGTTTATTCAGTCCTTTGATCCGGGAAACACTGAATTTCTGAACGACCTTGAGGAGAGGGCGAAGAGGGATGATATCCCGGTGATACGTCCGGCGGCGCAAAACCTCCTTAAGCTCATGCTTGAGCTTAAACATCCGGGGTCGATACTTGAGGTGGGGGCTGCCATCGGGTTTTCGGCTGTGCTGATGGCTCAGTATTCCGATCCCGCGACCCGGATAACCACAATAGAAAAATATGAAAAGAGACTGGGTCCTCTTAAGGATAATATCCTTGCCTCGGGCTTTAAGGACAGGATAAGAGTACTGGAGGGGGATGCCTTAAAGATACTGAAGGAGCTTTCCGATGAGGGGGCTTCCTTTGATTTTATATTCATGGATGCGGCAAAGGGGCAGTATCTGAATTTCCTCCCGTATGTTATAAAGCTTCTTCCGGCAGGAGGTGTGCTTATATCGGACAATGTGCTCCAGGGCGGAGATATAATCGAGTCGAGGTTTGCCGTGGAGAGGCGGAACAGGACCATCCATTCGAGGATGAGGGAATATCTTTACCGTCTCACCAATACAGAGGAGTTTATTACTAGTATTTTTCCCATCGCGGACGGGATGACTGTTAGTATTAGGAGAGGAAATCATTCAGTCAGCAAAGCTG
>DNAD01000105.1 GCA_003484785.1 Lachnospiraceae bacterium | reverse complement strand
GTTGTATTACATTTTACGTCCGGATCACAGGCCGTGATACTATCGACGGATCGCCTCCGTCACAGCTCCTTCACCCACAGTCCGTGGAGGTTACAGTATTCATATGCCGCAACGGCTGCATCACCATCGGCTACGCAGAATACCGCCTCGGGCTTCTCGCCGGGCTTTAAGTATTTTATCTGGTATCCCTGCTTTGTCTCCAGAACGATCCACTGAATGAAGTGGGCCTCGAGCATCGGGTGCTCAACCTCACCGACCTTCACCGTAACCTCACTTCCGTTTACGGTAACAGCCGGGATGTGCTTTTCATGCGCGCCGTCCGAGGTACCGGGTATAAGCTCCTTCATCACAGCCCCGCAGCAATTCAGAGGCACTCCGGCATCGTTTATCTTTGTAACAATATTCCCGCAGGTTTCACATTTAAAAAATTTCATTATGATCATCCTCCTTTAAAGCTTTGTTAAACCGGCATCGCCGGCTTACTATGATCAAAAGCCCCCGGCATACGCTTACGCGCTGAAGCTGTTGATCGCACCCATCAGATCGTCCACATCAAGCCCATGGACCATGGCGGCCTCCTCAAGGCTCTCTCCCAGCGACGCCGGGCATCCGAAGCAGTGCATTCCCGCCTCCATAAGAAGAGGGGCAACCTCCGGCTTTGTCCTCAAAAGCTCGCCTATAGTGATATCTTTAGTAATCTCTGCCATTTTTATACCTCCGCTTAAAAACATTCGGCCGCTTTGCGTTACGCCCTTTGACCTTCTGATAATTCTATCAAAATCTTCCGCCTTTAGCAAGCGGATTAAAGCGCTGCAGATAATAGCGAAACAGCTTTTTGCCGCAGGCCTCCGATACCGAAATATCACGCGGCAGTATAAGCCTTGGAGAGTAGCTCAGCTCCTCATAAAGCCCTATAAACTCAAGCATTTCCGAAGGCAGTTTCTCTCCCGCTCTTACCTTAAGCTCCGACAGTGTCTCTCCCTCCCCCGGTGAAATGCCGAACCGCCTTAAAAGCCTCAGATTTCTTCTGCAGTTTGTAAGTAACTTTTCCCTTTCGTTCATGCGGCTGTAGCGAAGCTTCCTCACGATCCGGTCTGTGGCCGCAAACAGAAGGATGAACAAAAGTACAAAAGCAAGGGGCAGTAAAATAAGCTTCGGATCGGGCAGGCTCTTTTCTTCAGAAGCTTCCGCTGCTTCCTTTGTTTTATCCTCCGCGCCTCCCTCATACTCGAAAGCTCTTATCGCGGAAGCGTCCGAAACAGTGCTTTCCCGCGGTTTTTCGGTCTCCCAGCCATACTCCCTCAAAAACCCGGGTGATGGCTCAAAGCCAAGCCATCCAGGGCCTTTAATATATGCTTCCGGCCAGGCGTGGGCCCTGTCCGATGCGATCTCCGCCTTCCCCGTCTTTACTATGGCGCTGTATCCCTGAACGTATCTTGCCGGAATCCCCTCCGCTCTTGCAAGCAATACAAAGGCAGTTGCAAAATGCGTGCAGTAGCCCCCCTTTTTTTCAAGGATCACATAGTCAAGGAAGCTTTGAGGATCCGTCACCTTTTCCGGAAGCTCTCCCGGGCTCAGGGTATATTGCAGCCCTGACAGCAATTTCTCAATGCGCTTAAGCTTCTCATAATCTCCCTGAGCGCCTGACAGTTCACTATCCATAAGGTCCCGTAACTCTGCGGAAAGCTTTGGCTTTTCACAATAAAGCTCATTTATCCGGTTTCTGTATCCGATAAGCTCCTCAAAGCCCGGGGCTCTGCCTGCCCTGCTTCCAAGTATCTCCCCTGCGCGTTCAAGCTCCGCCTTCCCGAAATCCACCCCGGATCCTGCAAAAGCTTCAAAGCCCTCATAGCTTCTGTTAAGCCTGTAATATGACACCGTATAGCGGAGAGCCTTTCCCTCTGAAAATCTCACATCTCCGCCGCTTTCCGAGGTATCCTGCCCCGTGACCGAAGGCAGGGCCTTGAAGGGGGTAAATACATAAGAAGTCCTGATTCCGGGAGTTTCTATACCGCAGCCTGCGCTCTTAATATAATTCTGTACGTTATCCGGGTCATATTTCAATACAGCTGCGCAGGTCTCAAACAGGTCAAGAGTCTTATAATCCGTGTCTGACCGGTCATTCTTGGCCCAGCTTCGTCCGTCGAAGGTATCAAAGGATTTTCCCTCCAGATACAGCCGGTACCCTTTGTCATTTTTTTCGCCTCTTCCCGATCCCGCGTTGTCCCCGCTCAGAGCTATCTTCAGGGCAGTATAGGGCTTGAGCCTCAGGCTTCCCGCTATCCCTCCGTTTCCGGAAAACCCTATGGCCGCCTCTTTACTGTCCCAGCTTCTCTTCAGGTCAAGCGACTGCACGATTATCTCATATCTCGTTCTCAAAGAAGCTGTTATTTTTTTAACAAACCCCCAGTCATAAGGCTTATCCGGCACCTTTGTAACCGTAAGCAGAATAAAGGCCGCAAGCAGGAAGGGATATATAAACACCACATGCTGAAAGCTCTTAAGATTTCTTTCCTTAACCCAGTGACGGTCAAGCTCTTCTGCGGCTGCGGCAGTCACATAGGCGAGCACAGGGATCACGATCATTTTCTCAACCTTAACCCCCCTCAGCATTAACACTATAATGAGCATAACTCCGAGCAGTCCTGCGATGAGCCTGTACAGGCTTTGCTGTTTTACTATCCTTTCAAACAGGAAAGAGGCTATGGCTATGATCAGGACCCACATTACCCAAAGGCCTTTATCTGTCCACTCATCCCGGGTCGGAGCATCACAAACGGCTAAAAGCCCGAGAATGACAACAACCGGTATGCCCGCTACAATTATCCTTGTCTTTGTCTTAAGATGCCCAAAGGAGACCACGGCAGCCGATAGAGCGGCTGCCGCCGCATAAAACAGCACTCCCCTTTCGCCCTGCACCATAAGCTTGCCGAGAGCCGCGGAAACAGCCAGGCAGAAGGGCATCACATATATGAGCTCACCGATCACCTCCGTCATCATATCACCTCCGCAAGGCTTTTATCCACCGGTATCCTGATCAGGGAAGCGTTGCCCGGGATATGCTCAATACTTAAGCTTCCAGTGGTGTCGGTTACCAGATATACGATCACGGGAATTCCTGCCGATCCAAGCTTAAAAACCGCGCTTTCCGCATTACTGTCCCAACTGTGCAGTACCATAAACAGGACCTTTAATGAAAAGACAGAGCCCTCCGATAAAGCCTCCTCAACCACCCTGCTTACGGTCAGTTCCGGGGAAAAAGAAAAGGAGGACATAGCATCATAGAAGCTTTCAAATCCCGAATCCTTCTCCACCACGCTTTTTGCCCCGCCGTACCAGGTAGTAACGGGGATGTTGTTTTTGCTGAAGTAGACATTAAGCGCGATGACCGTCTCCAGTATCCTGTTTTCCAAAGGAAGATAAACCTCAGGATTTTTGCTTTCCCTGAGTGGATCCATGATCATCCCGATCCCGTTCTGTCTTGTGCCCGAACGCTCCCTTATCATAAGCTTTCCGTAACCGGCGCTTGCTTTCCAGTTTATAAAGCGGATGTCATCCCCCGGAACATATTCGCGCATAAGAAGATCCGGCTCAGTCTGCTCGCTCTTAGTCTCAAGGACTGCGTTTAACACAGGATCAGTATTGGCCAGGGTGTTAAGATATATGATATCGGGCTTTACTATCACTCTGAAGGGCTCCCTGTTTCTGTAGGTAACCGTAAAGAGCCTGAAAAAATCCTGAAAGACTATGCTCTTTATCCCCACATCGTATTCGCCCCTGTAGCGGCATAAAAGCCTGGTTTCCTTTTTTATGCCCGAACGGGGCTTAAGCTCGTACTCAACTGTATCGCTGAGTCCGCTTATGGTTGAAAAAGAGGAATAGAAAATGACTCTTACTCCGGAGAAGGTGAAAAAGCTTTCATTCTGCAGGGTAAAATAAAACGGAGCGGGACGGCCGGCAATAACCTCCCTCCCCTCCGGTCTCTGATATATCTTAAAGCATATGAGCATGAACAGTATATATATGACAGAAATGACAGGAATAAGGGTGATCAGCTCAAAGATCCGGTAGCTGACCTCCCCTCCGTAGAAGGAAATGCCCACCAGGGACAGTATCCAAAGCATGAACAGGATTATACGGTTTCTTCTCATTGTTACCATTCACGGATCATGATGGAAATGACCGGCCGGCATCGCCCGCGGGAAGCAGTGCGGCAGAAAAAAACCGGCACGCTTCGTTATCGTTGGTCGTCGATGCCCGTATCGGACGTAGAAACAACAACTCATGTGCAGTAACAAAATGCCGGCGGCAATCTAAGATAAATATGGCTGATCTGAAGAGGGGACGCAAACCTCACTCGAAAGGTACCCTGGCCTTCAAAATAAGGCTTTGCAATATTCTGTCGGCATCTTCCTTTTTAAGCTTTGCTTCCGCGGTAAGCACCAGCCTGTGATGAAGGACATTCACCGCCACAGCCTTGATATCGTCGGGCTTTACGAAATCCCGCCCTTCCAGGAAGGCCTTTGCGCGGGACGCTCCTATCAGAAAGAGCATAGCCCTGGGGCTGGCGCCCAGAACAAACCTCTCTTCGTTTCGGGTTAACTGTACGATATCACGGACATATCTGATCACGGGATCGCTCAGATGAACCGAAGCCGCGCTTTTTCTGATAGCAAAGATATCATCTGCACTGCAGACGCTTTCAACCTCCTCAGAAAGCTTCCCGCTTATGTAGTTCTTCGCGAGACGAAGCTCCTCATCCTCCCGAGGGTACCCGGGAGACAGCCGCATCATGAACCTGTCCAACTGAGCCTCCGGCAGAGGATAGGTTCCCAGAAACTCGATGGGATTCTGGGTGGCAATGACCATAAAGGGTTCCGGAAGCTTATACACGTTTCCATCGACACTGACCTGTCCTTCAGCCATGGCCTCCAGAAGGCTTGCCTGCGTTTTGGGGGATGCTCTGTTGATCTCATCCGCAAGTATTATCTGGCGCATCACAGCGCCCTCACGGTATGAAAACTCCCCGGTCTTCATATTGTAGACGGAAACCCCCGTGATGTCAGAGGGCAGAGTATCCGGTGTGAACTGGATCCTTCCGAAGGAAAGATCCATAGCCCGGGCAAAGGTTCTTGCCAGAGTAGTCTTGCCCACGCCCGGAACATCCTCTAAAAGGACGTGACCTCCCGCGATTAGGCAGATCAGGATATTTTCTACCACTTCTTCGTTTCCGGAGTAATACGAACAGATCCTTTCCTTAAACCTGTCCGTAAGCCTCCTTTCGCCGTCAGTCATCGGCCTTCTGCTCCTCTTCGCCGCGACGGGCCTTAATCCCGTCGAGGATCACCTGCTTTTTCTCGATGACCTTAGCCTGGGTCATGGCAGGGGTTCCCTCCAGCCTGTATTTATATCCCAGCTTTTCGTACTTCACAACCCCCATCGTATGATAGGGCAGCACATCCAGAGCCTTCAGATTGGAAAGCCCTCCGATAAAATATCCCAGCTTGTAAAGGTAAGTATCGTCATCGGTGATCCCGGGCACCACCACATGCCTTATCCAGACGTCAACATGCTTCTCATCCAGGTATTCGGCAAACTTAAGGATGTTTTCGTTGGGCTGGCCGGTAAGCTCGAGATGTTTTTCCGGATCGATGTGCTTGATGTCAAGCATTACCAGATCGGTCAGCTCCATGAGCCTGTCGAACTTTTCCACAAGCTCCTTATCACCGGGATCATAGGCTATGCCCGAGGTGTCTATGCAGGTATGCACGTTGTTCTTTTTAAAGATAGTGAAAAGATCTATAAGAAAGTCCACCTGCAAAAGGGGCTCGCCCCCTGTTACGGTCACCCCTCCGTTCTTGTAGAAGGGTTCGTTATGCTTATACTGTTCAAAAATATACTGCGGATCCATCATAGTCCCGCCCGTGGTCGCCCAGGTGTCGGGATTGTGACAGTACATGCAGCGCATGGGACAGCCCTGTACAAAAACCACGTATCTGGTTCCGGGCCCGTCAACGGTTCCGAAGCTCTCAAGAGAGTGAATTCTACCCTGTGTCATATCTCTCCTTTC
>DNAD01000115.1:7893-8437 GCA_003484785.1 Lachnospiraceae bacterium | reverse complement strand
GCTCGTTGATGATACGCTTAACGTCAAGACCGGCTATCTTTCCGGCATCCTTGGTGGCCTGCCTCTGGGCATCATTGAAGTATGCGGGAACGGTGATGACCGCCTCCGTAACCTTTTCTCCGAGGTAGCTTTCGGCATCGGCCTTAAGCTTCTGAAGGATCATCGCGGAGATCTCCTGCGGTGAATACTTCTTGTCATCGATCTGCCTCTTGTAATCGGAGCCCATCTCCCTCTTTATGGAAGAAATGGTCTTGTCGGCGTTGGTAACGGCCTGACGCTTTGCAGGCTCACCTACCAGCCTTTCTCCTGTTTTTGTGAAAGCAACTACCGACGGTGTCGTTCTGGCTCCCTCAGTATTTGCTATAACGGTAGGCTTTCCACCTTCCATGACTGCTACACAGCTATTGGTAGTTCCCAGATCAATTCCTATTATTTTACTCATAATCCTGTCCTCCTCTTCTTTTATCTGAAAATTCTGATTTCTTATTTCTTTATACTCAAATCCATTTTTACATGGATCTCAGTGATGTGAATTTATCCATCA
>DNAD01000115.1:7295-7865 GCA_003484785.1 Lachnospiraceae bacterium | reverse complement strand
TCATTTCATAAGCGGCCATAGCTTTCTCCTTCTGCGCTAGCTGACCACGGCAACCATGCTGTGCCTTACCACACTGTCGCGATAGGTATAACCCTTGAGCATCTCCTGGGCTACAATACCGCTCTCGTACTCCTCGCTTTCAACCTGCATCACCGCATTGTGGAAATTGGGATCAAATTCCTTCCCGACGCACTCGATCGGCTTTACGCCCATATTTTCAAGCTCGGTCATAAGCTGCTTGTATATCTTCCTCATTCCTTCGGTGAAGGGCGAATCCGCCTCATCCTCCGGCACGGTATCAAGGCCTCTTTCAAAGTTATCTATAATAGGAAGGATTTTTTCGATGACCGATCTTGCTCCCATCTCGTACATCGAGGATTTCTCCTTCTCGGTACGCTTTCTGAAGTTCTCAAATTCCGCCATCTGCCGCTTAACCCTGTCGGTAAGCTCTTCTATCTTTTCATCCTTCTTGTCCTTTTTATCCTTCTTCCACTTGCCAAAGCCCTTCTTTTTCTCTCCCGAAGGCTCCTCTCCGGCGGGCTCCTCCTTTGCTTCCCCGCCTTGTGGGGC
>DNAD01000115.1:0-7207 GCA_003484785.1 Lachnospiraceae bacterium | reverse complement strand
TCTTTACCTTCCTCTGAAGAAGCTTCCTCCTCTGTCACGCATTCGGGCTCTTCCGGCTTTTCTTCCTTTATATTATCCTCAGCCTCCCCGGAAGGCACTCCCGTCTTTTTTTCTTCCTCGCTCATATGGCTCACTCCTTTTTATATAAGATGTCAAGCTGATTGGTAAGCGCCTTCAGGGTATCCACAACCTTGCCGTAGTCCATTCTTTTCGGCCCTATGATCCCTATGGTTCCCTGCATGCCCTCCTCAAGCTCATAGGTGGCAGTCACCACACTGCAGTCCTTCATGTTCTTGACCGGTGACTCCTCTCCTATATATATCTGGATCCCTTTCTTATCATCACTGTTTGAAAGGGTTTCGTATACAATATCCGACAGCTGTTTCTTTTCCTCGAAAGCGCTTATGATCTCGCTGGCCTTCTCATGATCCGCAAGCTCCGGATATTTGAAAATGTTTTTGGCGCCGCTGGTATATATCTCCAGGTCCTCGTCGCCCTTGATGGCCTCCGCCACCGCATCTATCACGTCTGAAATGAACTGGCTGTGTATCCCGGCCTGTGCCTTCATCTTTGCGATCATCCCGAGATTTATCTCCTCGATGGTCAGCCCGTTCATGTTTGTATTGAGCAGTATGTTAAGCTTCAGCAGCGTCTCATCATCAAGCTCCCTGTCAATGTCTATGATATGGTTCTTGATGATATTTCCCTCAACGACGATGACCACTACTATCTGATCCTCGTTCATCCTGGAAAGCTGAAGGAATTTCAGCTTGTTCCTGTGGTACTGCGGGGCTGAGATCATCGCCGCGTAATTCGTGTTCACCGACAGGGACTTGGCCACCTGCTTGAGCACCCGCTCCATCTTATCGGCCTTTTCTATCAGGATCTCCTTCATCTCATTGACCTCACGCTCCTTATCCTGCATGAGCTGGTCAACGTAGAAGCGGTAACCCTTATCGGAGGGAATCCTTCCGGAGGAGGTATGAGGCTGGAAAATATAGCCCATATCCTCAAGATCTGACATCTCGTTACGGATGGTCGCCGAGCTTAAGTTCAGATCCGTATATTTGGAGATCGTCCTTGACCCAACAGGTTCTCCGGTCTCCAGGTAAGTTTTGATTATGGCATACAGTATTGTTCTCTTTCTATCACTTAGTTCCATGGCCCTCACCTGTGCTTCCGGGTTTTGTTAGCACTCAACTCGGTAGAGTGCTAATATCTATGTAATAAAATACCACCCCTAAGAGCTTATGTCAACACAAAAAGATATTTTTTTTAAAAAATTACCGGACGACGTAACATTTCACCAGAAGGTGAACTGTTACGCACGCCTCACTCCCGGTTCTTCTCCCGAAGCTCTGTAAGCAGTTTTGTGAACTCCTCAAGGGTTTCGGCCTCATTTAACCTTCCTCTGATCCTTGCGGCATGCTTCATGCCCGCAAGATACCAGGAAGCATGCTTTCTCATCTCTCTTATCCCGGTATATTCTCCCTTATAGTCTATGAGGGCCTTCGCATGTCTCTCGATCATGTCTATGATCTCCTCTGCCGAAGGCTTTGAATATTCCCCGCCGAAGGGGCCCGATCTTCTTATCCTGTCAGTCTCATTGAGCTCCCTGAATATCCAGGGGTTTCCCCTGGCGGCCCTTCCTATGGCCACCGCATCGCATCCGGTCAGGCTCATCATCCTTACTGCCGACTCATAGTCCTTCACATCGCCGTTTCCTATGAGAGGGATCGAAATCCTGTTTCTGACCCCGGCTATGATCTCAAGGTCGGCCTCCCCGGAATAATATTGTTCCCTCGTCCTTGCATGAAGGGTCACCGCGCTTGCTCCGCTCTCTTCCGCGATATGGGCGATCTCCTCCGCGTTTATGCTGTTTTCATCAAAGCCCTTCCTTATCTTTACCGTAACGGGCTTTTTAATACTGCGGACAACGCTCTCTATTATCCTTCCCGCAAGCACCGGGTTTTTCATAAGGGCGGAGCCCTCCCCGTTGTTAACTATCTTTGGCACGGGGCAGCCCATATTGATGTCAAGGATGTCAAAGGGCCTCTCCTCTATCCTTGCGGCGATCTGCCCCAT
The DNA here is from genome assembly GCA_003484785.1 of Lachnospiraceae bacterium. GTDB lineage: Bacteria > Bacillota > Clostridia > Lachnospirales > Lachnospiraceae > UBA2868. The sequence continues at coordinate 5,122 of DNAD01000115.1, read as the reverse complement.
GATCTGCGGGTCCGATCCGAACAGCTGCAGTGATACGGGGTGCTCATTCTCCCCGAGCCTCATAAGCTCCTCGGTATTCTTATTATTATAGAGGATGGCCTTTGCGCTCACCATCTCGGTGCAGACCATCCCCGCCCCCATTTCAAGCGCAAGCAAACGAAATGGCAGGTCGCAAACGCCTGCCATCGGTGCCAGTATCCATGGATTTTTAAGCTCAACATTACCTATTTTTATCATATATTATCCTGAGCCCGTTCAGGGTAAGGTCGGGGTCGTACTCGTCTATCTTATCGGTCTCCCCGCTGATGATCCTGCCCAGGCCTCCCGTGGCTATGACCTTAAGCTTCTCATAGCCGGTCTCCTTCTTAACCTGTTCTATAATATATTCCGTCTGTCCTATCTGACCGTAGACAAGGCCGGCCTGCATGCTGGTGATGGTGTCCTGGGCAAGGATAGACTTCGGTTTTACTATCTCTATCTCCGGAAGCTTTGCGGTATCCTCCCAGAGAGCCTTTGCCGAGATCCTTATGCCGGGGGCGGTTATGCCTGCCGTAAAGCGTCCGTCCTCCGTAACAAGGTCGTAGGTGGTCGCCGTGCCGAAATCGATCACAAGGATGGGGCCTCCGTACAGCTCATAGGCGCCTACCGCATCGACTATCCTGTCCGGACCTATCTCCTTTGGGTTCGGGGTGTCTATCCTGATCCCGGTCTTTATCCCGGGGCCTGCAATAAGCGGCTCAACGCCGATATATTTTATTATGCCGTTTATGAGAGAATGCATCACAATCGGCACAACGCTTGCAATGATAACTCCATCTGTTACGGGAGCCTCCGAACCCTGTAATAAGAGAAGCTGTCTCAGGATCATCCCGTACTCATCAGAGGTTCTTGGGATCTTTGTGGTGACCCTGAAGGTAGCGGTCAGCTTTTTTCCTTCAAAGGCTCCTACGGTAATGTTAGTATTTCCTACATCTATTGCAAGGATCATTTCATTATCTCCTCCGGATCGGCTCTTCCCGTTATCACCTTATAATACAGCTCAAGGGATTCAAACAGCTCTCTTCTGTTTCGCTGTATCTCCTTGATAAGCAGGCCGCTGCCTATCTCGTCGTAGAGCAGGTCATCCTCCTCAGCCTCGGTCTGAAGGGTAAGCTCACCGTCTTCATTGAAGCCTATGGTAAAGACGCCCCCCACCTCCTCGGTAAACAGAACGCATATGATATGCAGCTCGTCCTTTATCGAATCGGGGATCCCGTTAAAAGCCTGATTAAAATAGTATTTTTTTTCATAGGCGCTGGCTCCGCACAGCACCTCATTTTCCTGTATCATCTGCGCAATATCCCAAACAGCGAATAGACACACATGCCGAAGAGAATAACGGAACATGCCGCATAGACATATCTCATCGGCGATAATGCTTTAGAGCCTTTATACCAGTTCATAAGTGTTATGACAAGAGCCAGGCCGAACACCACCTTTATCAGGGAAGCATCCCCGGCATAGAAGGAAACCGCCGTAACGGCGATTATCACGCAGCCGATGAGCATGCTGATAATATCGATATAAAAGCTTTCTTTTTTTATGATATTTAAAAAATAGTTCTTAAATTCCCTGCTCATGACCGATATCCGGATCTGCATGCCCTTCTATCCAAGGGTGGCCGCGATAACGGCTTTTATCGTATGCATCCGGTTCTCAGCCTCATCAAAGACTACGTCCGCATACTTTTCAAACACCTCGTCCGTGACCTCCATCTCGGTAAGGTTGAACCTCTCTCCCATTTCCTTTCCTATCTCAGTCTTAAGGTCATGGAAGGAAGGCAGACAATGGAGGAAGATGGCATCCTTTCCGGCATTGTTCATGATGTCAGCGGTCACCCTGTAGGGAGTCAGATCTCTTATCCGCTCCTCCCAGATATCGTCGGGCTCGCCCATTGATACCCATACATCGGTGTATATGATATCCGCGCCTTTTGCTGCCTTCATGGCATCCTCTTCAAAGGAGACAGACCCTCCCGACTCCTTCGCGAAGGCTTCGCATTCCTCTGTGAGAGCCTTATCGGGATAATACTTTTTCGGAGCCGCAGCGGTAAAGTGCATTCCCAGCTTGCTGCATGCTATCATCAGGGAATTTCCCATGTTATAGCGGGCATCACCCATGTATACAAGCTTTTTCCCTTCAAGAGCGCCCAGATGCTCACGTATCGTAAGCATATCCGCAAGCATCTGGGTGGGGTGATATTCGTTGGTGAGGCCGTTCCACACCGGAACGTCCGCGTATTTTGCCAGCTCCTCGACTATCTCCTGCCCGTAGCCTCTGTATTCTATCCCGTCAAACATGCGCCCGAGAACTCTTGCGGTATCGGCAATGCTCTCCTTCTTTCCTATCTGTGAGCTCTTGGGATCCAGGTAGGTAGTGCCTATTCCCATATCATGAGCCGCCACCTCAAAGGCACATCTTGTCCTTGTACTGGTCTTTTCAAAGATCAGCGCAATATTCCTGCCCTGATACATCCTGTCAAAGATGCCTTTTTTCTTTTTTTCCTTAAGCTCTGCGGCAAGCTCCAGGAACTCATATATCTCATCCTTTGTAAAATCCTTAAGTGTTAAAAAATCCCTGCCCTTTAAGCTCATTTGTTCTCCTTTATAAAATGTATCGTGTTACTATTCACAGCCTTNNTTTTGGGCTGTGATAGTAACTGTATCGTAACTGTTCAACCTTCACAGTCGGGAACCGTAAGCCCTTTATAGTAAACGTCATATAAATCTGCCGTTTACTAAATCATCTTCACTTAGGAACTGTTGAAAAATAACTTATACACCTTTGCTTGTTATTTTGCAACAGTTCCTTATCGATTCAGTAATATTCCTCAGAGAAAAACGGGATGACTGCCAAGGAACAGCTCCCAAACCAGTCACCCCCGATATATTTACCAGAAAACATGATTTCCAATGACTATACCCTGATGGCCGGAGCTTACGCTCCTGAAGGAGGTTGCGTTTCCCACGTATGAAACTCCGGATATCGCCTCCGCCGCCGCGGCCATACAGGTCGCTTTAGGCCCCTCCTGATATATACGGGCCACCATTCCGCTTCCTGCGGGGCCAAACTGCCCTCTTGCATAGATCACGGAATAAATGCTTGAACCGAACCTTCCGGTCCGCAGTCTGTTGACAACAACATCACCGATGGCTACCTGTCCCTCGTGTACCTCATATCCTCCTTCACACTGGATAAGCGCCGCAAGCAGCCTTGTCTCGTCTACTGAGGAGGGATCCACTCCGGCAGCGGGCGCAGCCCCGGCCTGATCATTGTCAGCTGCCTGCGCAAAGGTCTTTTTCGAAGCGGACTCCAGTTCTCTCTTTTCTTTCATTTCCCGCTTCTGAATGGACTCTATGCTCTCGCCGTAGGGAATCTCCGAGGAGAGGGTGATATACTCAGCTGCAATATAACATTCCGTTCCGTCGGAATATATGGCCTTAACCCAGTCGCCCTGCTCGCCCGTGACCTCGATCTTATCGCCCTCGGCCAGCAGTCCCAGCACCTTAGAATCCTCTCCGGGCCCGGTCCTTACCCTGAGGCAGGAGGTCGTTGAGGTTCCGGTATAGTTTTCCACAGCCGCCGCAAGCTCCACGGCATCAGGACCGAACAAAAGATATTCATTCTTTACGTAGCCGGTGACCTCGCCGGTCTTCAGCTTCGTCCAGCCATCGGTCCTCTCGATGATCTCACCGCCGCAGTCCTTATAGAGCTTTCCCAGGATCGCGGAATCCTCCGAAGGCTCTTCTCTTATGTTTACCGCTTCCAGGACGTTTGCCATGACCAGTTTATCGTAATCGATCCCGGCTATAACGCCGCGGTTCCCATCTTTGATGGGCCGCGCAGAATCCGCCTGCAAATTCTGCATAGGAGGATCGCATGGCGATCCTTCCTTCTCTTCCTTTTCAATGTACCCGCTCGTTGCTTTTTCCCCCGACGAGCTAACCTTTAATTCCGGTTGGATAAAGCTTTTGTCAATCTCCAGCTCAAGAACCGGAATCCTCTTATTAATCCCGGAACTGTCCGCGGCCGAATCGTTTGCTTCCTTTTTCCAGAACAGCGATTTCCCTTCACTCCTGGCCGCGAAAACACCCTGCATACTCCCCAAAGCACCTGCGATAACGACAACCCCTGCCGCCGCCGCAAGCCAAGTACGCAATTTGCCTTTCATGATCCGCTCCTGATTAAGACCTGAAATGTTTCAAAATTGTTACATTACGGTGTTATTGTAGCAGAGAAGTACAGATTTGTCAAATTTGCACGAACTAAGGACAGCAAAGTGTTTTTGCCCTGTTACCATTCACGGGTCATGGAATAATTAGCAGGTGCTGTCGGGAGCCTGCTCACGGACAGCACCTGTTAATTATTCCATGAAACCGGGAAGCGGTCACCCGGAGTCCCTTACAGCTCCCTGGATCTCTCCGCGCAGACCCGCATAGCCTCCATTACCGCAGCCCTAAGGCCCCTTTCCTCAAGAACCTGCACAGCCTCGATGGTAGTGCCCGCAGGAGAGCAGACCATATCCTTAAGCTCCCCGGGATGCTTTCCGGTCTCCAGCACCATCCTTGCGCTCCCGAGCACAGCCTGGGCCGCAAACTCATAAGCTTTGGGTCTCGGCAGCCCCTCCGCCACCGCGGCATCGGCCATGGCCTCTATCAGCATGAACACATAGGCCGGAGAGCTGCCGCTGACCGCAACCACCGCATCCATCTGCTTCTCCTCGACCTCATAAGCCTTTCCGAAGCTGTTTAACAGCTTTAACACCTGCGCAAATTCCTCGTCGGAGACCAGCTCGTTCCTGCATACCCCGGTACACCCCTCCAGCACCAGCGCCGGAGTATTGGGCATGCACCTTACCAGCTTAAGCTCTCTTCCGAAAAGCTCCGTCAGCCATTTAACGGTCTTGCCCGGTGCTATCGATATCACCACGCAATCTTTTGAAACAGCGTCCTTCAGCTCTCCCACCGCCTGCTCATAAACCTGTGGCTTTACGGCAAGAACCACGATATCCGCCCCATCGGCCGCTTCCCTTCCCGATCCGGTGACCCTGATACCGAACTTCTCTCCCATCTCATTTCTTCTG
>DNAD01000182.1 GCA_003484785.1 Lachnospiraceae bacterium | reverse complement strand
AAGCCTATCTCTATCTCCTTAAAGCCCAGCTTCACAAGGAGCTGGAAAAATTCGATCTTTTCTTCGACTATCATGGGATCGATCAAAGCCTGGTTTCCGTCACGCAGATCCACGCTGCACCATATCGGCGCCTTCTCGATCTCCTTATCACACCACTCTCTTTCCGGATATTTCAGAACGGGGTTTTTCCTGTACCTTTTATAATTTAACATTATTCTCCCAATCCACTTTCCACAACCTCTAAGACACCCTCCAGGGCTTCTTCTTCATCGTCACCCTCGCAGATGAATTCTACCTCATCTCCGCATTTCACACAAGCTCCCAAAACGCTTAAAACGCTCTTTGCGTTCGCCGTCCCGTCCTTATAATTAAAGGCAACATGGGATTTATACAGCATCGCACGCTTGCAAAGAATGCCTGCAGGTCTTAAATGCAGTCCGGTCGGATTCTTGATAACTATCTTCTGACTGACCATATTATAGAACAGACCTCCATTTCACTACCTTATACTTCGTTATCAACCAAAAAAGCGACTAAAACATTATATCATTTTCTGTAGTTTTTCACAAGTAAAATAGTATTTATTCCGTTTTTTTTATAGAATACTTACAAAAGGAAATTGTCCGGTTCGGCGAGCGAACCGCCCCTTCGTTTTTATTGTTCCTGCGTAGTCACGGAAACATCCGGGACTATATCTCCTATCTCATTATTGATATCCGGCATAACATTTGTTCCCTGATCCAGCCCTGTCTCAGCCGGGGCCTCTATGGCAGGAAGTGTGCTGGTTTCTATGGGATTGACAGCAAAGTCCATGTATACGGGCTCGGTAACGCTGACCCCCGCAGGAAGATTGAAAGCCACCTCCCCGGTATATGTTCCCTGAAGCGGCAGTCCCTGCGCAGTCACATCCTCCGGGATCGCCGAGGAAGCATTTACTACCCCGGTTATGGAATTCGCATCGATCTGCTTTAAGGTATCCGAAAGACCGTAGACCTTAACCTCTTTATAACCCGAAGCATCCATAAACATTGCCGTATATCCCTCAGGCACGCTGGCAATGCTTACATTTATCGCCGGGATGTTGAGCACTCTCTCCGATACGCCGCCGATTATCACGGTTACCGTTACCATCCCGTCAAATGACGGATCGGCAAACGACGCCGACGAAGGGAGATATCTGTTCAGATCGATGACAGTCTCAATATTTGACGATGCCCCTGCTATGGAAATGACATCATCCGGTATCTCAACAGACTCGATAGCCTCAAAATCCTTTCCGCTTCCGGCTATATCCACCGTATCCGGGCTAAGGATAACATTCCCCGTTATCTGGTAGCCGTCTGCAGGCACTCCCGTTATATGGCCGTAGGTCACGGGAACCGTCCTTACCTCAAGGATCTTTACATCCACGTGAACCTCCGTCACGCTTGCCTCGATCATACTGTCCGTTATCCTGTTGCGGTCCTCATCGAAGAGCTCCACCGGCACGTTGGTTGAAATATCGCCCCTCAGCCCGGTCACATCGACCGTTGCCGCGGCATAGGATATCCTTTCAACAGTGGAAGCGGGCCCCGAAACCGACAGTATATTGACGGATGGAACGGCGCTTCCGGCAACATAACCCTCTTCAGGATCGCCTGTCGTCACCGCGCTTATCCTTATCCTCTTTACCCCCAGCTCCTCGATCTGTACCCTGACGTTTCTGGTCACCGGGGTAAGAGTATCTATACGGTCGGAAAACCTGGTTGAGCGGACCTCTATCGGAATACTGTTCAGATCCGTGAGTTCCTTCATATCCGCGGTGGCCCGCAGATAGTCCCTGCTCATGTCCTCGATCACCGAACGCTTTGCATGCACCAGCACAGAGATCGTATCGGTATTGTCAAGGATCTCGAAGGTTTTTTTCTGATTCGTTATATCCTCGGTATTTATGATCTCCACGGGGATCCCGGAATATGATCTTGTTATCATCGGATCGTCGATATTGACAACTATCATCCAAAGGATAAAGGCGGCGATAACGGAAATTATCTTCAGACCGATGTTACTCGTCAGAGCTTTTTTCATTCTTCGACCTGCCTTTCCACCTTATGAATTTTCTTTCCTCGACGACCTTGTTCTGAAGGATCTCGAGCCTCTTCGTAAGCTCCTCCGAGCCTATGTTCCTGAAGAGCTCCCCGCCCTGGGCCACAGAAACCCTGCCGGTCTCCTCAGACACGATCACGGTCATGGAATCGGTGACCTCGGAGATCCCGACCCCGGCCCGGTGCCTTGTTCCCAGCTCCTTTGAAAGCTCTCTGTTATCGGAAAGGGGAAGATAGCAGGTAGCCGACACTATCCTGTTTCCTCGTACTATCACGGCTCCGTCGTGAAGAGGAGTGTTATGCTCGAAGATATTTATCAGAAGCTGGCTGGAAACCACCGAATCCAGAACGATGCCGGTTCTTTCGTATTCAGCCAGATTGTCATTGTTCTCTATTACTATAAGGGCTCCGGTCCTCTCCCTTCCCATTATGTAGCTTGCCCGCACTATCTCGGTTATGGTATTGTCGCTGAAAAGCTCACCCGCCACCCTGGTGGTTTCGAAATTAAATATGGCCCCGAAAAAGTTGGATCTTCCTATCTGCTCGAGGGCGCGCCTGAGCTCGGGCTGAAATACAATGACCAGTGCCACCAGTGCCACCGAGAAGATGTTCCTGGCTATCCAGAGGATGGTGG
>DNAD01000022.1 GCA_003484785.1 Lachnospiraceae bacterium | reverse complement strand
GCCATGGGCTTTACCTATTTTGCGGGAAAGAACGGAGCCTGTGCAAATTCCTTTGAAGAGGCGGTTTACCTCGATAAGGAAAAGGGATATCAGGTTATAATAGGAAACGATGTCTGGATAGGACAGGACGCAAGGATAATGGAGGGGGTCACCATCGGCGACGGCGCCGTGATCGGAGCGGGAGCCATTGTTACGAAGGATGCCGAGCCTTACGGGATCTACGCAGGGGTGCCCGCAAAGAAAGTCAGATCCCGCTTTGACGATAAAACGATCGAAAAGCTTCTGGATCTCTGCTGGTGGGAAAAGGATGAGGCCTGGATACAGGCGCATATAGACGAATTTTCGGATGTTGAAAGGCTGCTTTCGGCAGATGGCGGGGTTGGAAACGGATAAAACTGCGATAGTAATAATTGCATACAACAGAGAAAAGCCCTTAAGACGGCTGTTAAGCTCCGTGAAAACGGCAGATTACCCGGATAAGTGTGAGGTACCGCTCATCATATCCATTGATAAGAGCGACAACGGTGAGGTCCTTAAGGCTGCTTCGGAATTTGACTGGAAATACGGGGAAAAGCGCATCCTTACCCACGATAAACGCCTGGGGCTTCGAAGGCATGTGCTTGAATGCGGAGATCATTCGGGGGAGTACGGAAATGTGATACTGCTTGAGGATGATCTTTTTGTTATGCCTGATTTTTACAATTATGCCCTGGCTGCCCTCGAATTTACGGCCTGTGATGAAAGGATCGGGGGAGTTTCGCTTTATAACCACCTTTTAAATGTTCATGTAAGAGAACCCTTTTTTCCGGTAGAGGACGGCTTTGATAATTATTATCTGCAGCTTGCATCCTCCTGGGGGCAGGCCTATACGGCCGGGCAGTGGAAGGGCTTTAAAGAGTGGCTTGAAAAAAGAGGGGAAGGGAGTGAGCTTTGCGACACCGACATCCCTGAAAACGTAAGATCCTGGTCGGACAGCTCCTGGCTTAAATACAATATCGCCTATCTTATAGAAAAGGATATGTATTTTCTGTATCCCAGAAGCTCCCTGACCACGAATTTCATGTCACAGGGGGAGCATTCAGGCGGGGAAAGCTGCGATCTTCAGGTGCCGCTCGGCGTATTCAGGGGTGTAAGATACCGCTTCGGAAAGCTTTACGAATCCCGCTCCAGATACGATGCTTTTTTTGAAAATACGGCTCTTAAGGAGCTGATGGCGCAAAGGTATTCCCTTAAGCCTTCGGATATCTGCATCGATCTCTACGGATACAGGAGAAAGACAGAGCTTAAGGGCAGGAGATATCTGCTGTCATCCCGGGCTCTGCCCTTTAAGATCCTTGATTCCTATGCAAGGACTTTAAGGCCTCTTGACTGCAACATAATATATAACATAACAGGAGAGGACTTCTTCCTCTATGATACGGACACGGAGGGGAAGGCTCCGGGGGTTGATAAGGCAGAGAGATATCTGTATAATTACAGGGCGTTGAGCAGCGCAAGGATGCTTGCGATGATAAAGAGGACCTGCCTTAATAAACTGATCCCGGGCGGTTAGGCTCAAACCGAAAAGTGACCGGGCGGGGGCCCTGCAGATCCTTTTGCCCCTGACATCATTTCCTGTAAAAACTGTATCGTAAAAATATGTGCGGAATCTTCGGAGTATATAACAGAAAAACAGAGAGAGAGCTGGCGGAGCGCTGCCTTAATATGCTTGTACACAGGGGGCCCGATGACGGCGCCATCCTTCAGAGGGACGAGATAACCCTGGGGCATCGAAGGCTTGCCATCCTCGACCTTTCGCCAAGGGGCAGACAGCCCATGTCCTACCTGGACGGCAGGTATGATCTTGTATACAACGGCGAGATCTATAATTTTACGGAGCTTAAGCTTGAGCTTATAAAAAAGGGCTACCGCTTTGAGAGCGATTCCGATTCCGAGGTGGTGCTTGCGGCCTATGACTGCTACAAGGAGGACTGCCTTAACAGGTTCAACGGCATGTGGGCCTTTGCGATCTGGGACAATAAGGAGAAAAGGCTTTTCCTGTCAAGAGACCGCTTCGGGGTAAAGCCTTTGTACTATATCAGGCCGGAGAGGGATTCCTTTGCCTTTGCCTCGGAGATGAAGGCTCTGTTTCCGCTTATGAAGGAGCTTAAGCCAAACAGGGATATAGTCTGCGATCCCGACAGAACGGTGTTCTATGAGAGCACAGAAGAGTGCGTGATAGAGGGGATCTGCAGGTTTCCGGCGGGGTGTTTTGCCTACGTCGAAGGGAATGAAATAAATATCAGGCGTTATTATGATACCCTTGATAATCTCGTGACCCCTGCGGCCACCTACGAGGAGCAGACCGAGGAGTTTCGGGAGCTGTTTCTGGATGCCTGCAGGCTAAGGATGCGCTCTGACGTGACCATAGGGACAGCCCTTTCCGGGGGTTTGGATTCCTCGGCAACGATCTGCGCCATGGCCCATCTTTCCGGGGAAACCAAAAGAGATACCGACTCAAGGATGAACGAGGACTGGCAGCACGCCTTTGTGGCCTCCTTTCCGGGGACAGCCCTTGACGAGACTGCCTACGCCAAAAAGGTGACCGACTATCTGGGGATAAAATCGACCTTTGTCGATATAGACCCCTTAAAGGCCATAGACAGGCTCGATGATATGATCTGGCTCTTCGAGGATATCTATCTTACGAGCCCCGTTCCGATGATGATCCTGTACGGGGAGCTTAAGAAAAACGGTGTGACGGTGACAATAGACGGCCACGGGGCAGACGAGCTCTTCGGCGGCTATACCTTCGATTTCATAAATGCCTTAAAGGATGCCCGGGGAAAGAAAGAGCGGGATATGGTGCTTGACGCCTATACAGGAAGCTTTCCGAAGGATGGCAGCAATATCGCCAGAAAGGGCGGAAAGGCCTCTGTATACGCAAGGTTCATAAAGAGCAGCCTGAGGGATAAGCTCAGGGCGAAAAACGAAGACTATAAACGGGTAAGGGCAGCAGGCAGGAAGCAGTACGAGGAGATGGATACCCTAAATAAGATCCTCTACGCTTCCTCACATGAGAACATCCTGCCGACCCTGCTGCGTAATTACGACAGATACAGCATGGCAAACAGCGTGGAGATCAGGATGCCGTTTCTGGATCACAGGATAGTCAGCTATGCCATGTCCCTTCCCTGGAAGAGCAAGCTCCACGGCGGGTATTCAAAATCCATCATAAGGGATGCGATGAAGCCCTTCATGCCTGAGGAGATAGCCTTCAGAAGGACAAAGATAGGCTTTAACACTCCCATCGTGGAATGGATGCAGGGGCCGCTTAAGGAATATTTTGAGGATATTGTCTCTTCTAAGGACTTTGCGGAGTGTGATCTTATCGATGCGCCGGCAGTCAGAAACGCGGTCAGTCAGGTGATAAACAACAGTCAGGCGGGTTTTCAGGACGGAGAGAAGGCCTTCAGCATGCTGTATCCCTATCTCTGGGAGAAAAACGTGTTAAAGCGCGCGGAAGGAACAGAATGAGTATATTTTCCAGGCTAAGCTATATCTTCTCAAAACAACAGAAGCTTCAGTCCATAGCTCTTTGCATCGGGCTGTTTATCGGAGCGC
>DNAD01000095.1:1783-3255 GCA_003484785.1 Lachnospiraceae bacterium | reverse complement strand
CTGTGGGCGCAGAAATAGGTATAGCCGAAGGCCTCGGCGATCTTCTTAAATTCAGGGAAGGAAAGATCTCCCGATTCCGGGCCTATCCCCACCCTTGTATGCTCACTGAAGATATTGCTCTGGGTTATCCTGATGGAATGATAACCACTGTTATTAATAAGAAAGATCTTGATCGGAAGCTTATTCGTGATTATGGTCTGAAGCTCCTGAAGGTTCATCATTATACTTCCGTCCCCCTCAAGACAGATAGTCTCTCTCCTTCCGCCTCCAAGGCAGGTTCCGATGGCGGCGGGAAGTCCGTAGCCCATGCTGGCTATGGCGCTGTTGTTGGCCATGCGGCTCCCTTTTTTTATGACATAGGCCTGATTGCCCACAACACAGCAGGCCCCGTTTGAGACCGCAGTAAGGCTGTTCTCGGGAAGCTGTGAGCTTAGATATCTTACAAACGCATAGACATTGGCACTCTTTCCGTTTTCCTCAAAATGCCTGGGAAGAGCTGCGGGATACTCCTTCTTCCAGTTCCGCGTCGTATCAAGCCAGTCCTTTCTGTCCGAAACCGGGAAAGCTGCCCTTCTGTCGAGCACTGAAAGGAAATCCTTCGCATCGGCCCATATGGGCATATCCACATGGAGAGTATGCTTCTTAAGCTCTCCGGGATCAATGTCCACCATTATGACCTTTGCGGCCCTGGCCCAGGTCTCCCAGTTATATCCCACCTGCCTGATGGAGATCCTCGTTCCCACCGCCAGGATGAGATCCGAATTCTGGATCGCAAAGTTTCCCGGCCGGTCCCCCATGTTTCCGGCCCGGCCGCAGTACAGCGGATCATCGTCCTCTATAAGATCCACGGCGTTCCAGTAGGTTACGATGGGTATGTTAAGCTTTTCGGCCACCGACCTGAAGGTCTCATAAGCCCCCGAAAGCCTTATGCCGTAGCCTGCATGAAATACCGGCCTCTCCGCTTTTTTAATAAGCTCAAGGACCTGATCGGCCGTATCCTCCGAAACGGGAGGAGGAAGCAGCTCATCATCCTCCTTCGGGTCATAGCCGTAAAGCTCACCGGTGTCTATTGTCATGCCCTGGAAATTTACGGGAATGTCTATCCATACCGGGCCCGGACGCCCCGTACGCGCAAGGTGCCAGCCCTTTTCCAGAGCATACCTTATATCCTTCGGATCCTCTATCATCACCGCATATTTGGTCATTGCCGAAACGGACTTCGTTATATCGTATTCCTGATCACCGAGAGCCCTTACCTCTGCCCCGGCATGCTTAAGGGCATACCTTGCAGTGGTGTCATAGCGTACCTGTCCGCTTATCACAAACATCGGTATCGAATCAAGCCACCCGCAGACTACTCCGGTAATGGCGTTGGTCCCTCCGGGGCCTGTGGTAACGCACACCGCCGCTATCCTGTTTTCGAGCCTTGCGTAGGCCTCCGCGGCCATTGCGCAGGCCTGCTCATGATGGTT
>DNAD01000095.1:605-1683 GCA_003484785.1 Lachnospiraceae bacterium | reverse complement strand
CCCCCGACAACGCTGAAGCAGTCGGTCACTCCGTGTTCAACCAGAAAATCCGCGACATAATCCGCAAGTCTTATCTTCATGATTTTCTCCCCTCTTCAAAATTTATACGTTTTTCTTCGATAACAACGGGCCTGTGTATGACCCTGGTGTTAATGTTAAGAATATACTCCCCTATGAAGCCGATAAAGAACAGCTGGATACCGCCTAACAGGAATACGCCTATTATCATCGGAGCATAGCCTGCCTTGAAGCTGTCCCAGTTTATCAGCTTCATAACAAGATACAGGATCGCTATGATAAAGCTTATGAGAGCCGTGATAAACCCCATGAAGACCGCCAGACGAAGGCCGATCTTTGTGTAGGACGTAAAGCTTAGCATAGCGGCGTCATACAGCGAATAGAAATTATTGTGGGTCTTTCCCGCACGGCGCTTTTCCTGCTCATACTCTATCTCTATCATGTTAAAGCCCGAGCCGTATTCCGCGACTATCCCTCTTAAAAAGGGAATGGGATCATCCAGCTGCCTGATGAGACGGATAAAGGAGCTGTCATACAGGCCAAAGCCCGTAAAGTGCTCTATCATCTTAACATCGGACATGTTTCTGATGGTCTTGTAATACACCGTCCTTAAAAAATAGATAAACCCGTTCTCCTTGCTGGTGGATTTTATCCCGCTTACTATCCTGTGCCCCTTTTTCCACTCCCCGACAAAAACGGGGATCATATCAAGGGGATCCTGAAAATCACAGCAGACAGGGATCACACAATCGCCGTCGCACTGGCACATTCCGTAAAACGGCGAATTGAACTGACCGAAATTAGCCGCGTTGAAAATAGCCTTGATCTTTTTATCCTCGCTGCAGAGCCTCTCAATAACGTCTCTGGTCCCATCCGTCGAGCAGTTATCGATAAACACTATCTCATAGTCATACTCCGAAAGCTCTTCCTTAAACAGCTTCCTGACGGCATTGGCCATAGGCTCAGCATTTTCCACCTCATTATAGCACGGGATCAGAATACTTATCTTTTCCACAGATTTATCCTCTACCTTTTCTGCGCTAATTTGCGTCAGCAAATT
>DNAD01000095.1:0-459 GCA_003484785.1 Lachnospiraceae bacterium | reverse complement strand
TCGTGCCGGTCCGGTTCGCCCGGCGAACCGGACAATTACCTATTTAAAATCACACCCTCAGGTGATTCCATGATACATACCGAATCCACCACCTGATCCATCTCATTGTCGTAGGCCACGATCTTAAGCCCGTCTCCGCCCTTTGCAAACTCAAAGCCGTCAAGCTGTATCGAAGTATAGCCTTCAAAATCCGACCCTGCCGATATTATAGTATATTTATGGCCGCAGTCAAACTCCCCCTGTGTTCCGTAGGGCTCGCCGGCCGCCTCCTCCCTCAGGATCTCTCCGCCTTCGATCACCGCAAAGAGACTGTCCGCGTCAGGCGATGAAAGGTCACACCCAAGCCCGAGGGAATACAGAGCATCCTTAAGCTCCTGTGAAAGCATATTTGCGCAAATCCCGTCTGCCGAAACAAAGACCGTAAGATCCTTCTCCTTAAGCATATCGAAATAAGCCCCT
>DNAD01000284.1 GCA_003484785.1 Lachnospiraceae bacterium | reverse complement strand
GTCATGCTGCTTCCGGTTTCCTTTGCCGGAAGTATTATCGAGAAAAAAGTACGTTTCAGGATGTTTGGAGACTGAGCTATGGGATTTGAAGTGTTATTTAAAGGAAAAAATCCGATAAGGCTTCTGGCGGGGCTGGGAATTGCCCTGAAAATAAGCGTTATCTCCGTCGTGATCAGTATCTTTCTGGGGCTGATCCTGGGGATACTCATGTCCCTTAAGAATCCCGTGATAAATGTTCTTTCCCGCATCTATCTGGAAATAGTAAGGATAATGCCGCAGCTGGTGCTTCTGTTCATTGTCTTCTTCGGCTTTTCGAGGATGACCGGGGTGAATCTCTCGGCCGAGGTGTCCTCGGTGATCGTCTTTTCCTTCTGGGGTACGGCTGAAATGGCTGATCTGGTAAGAGGATGCCTTATAAGCATTCCCGCGATCCAGTATGAGAGCAGCAGATCCCTGGGGCTTTCAAAGCTTCAGACCTATGTATACGTTATCATTCCCCAGATCGTAAGACGCCTTATACCGCTGTCGATTAACCTGATCACAAGGATGATCAAGACTACCAGCCTCATAATGATGATAGGCATTGTTGAGGTTTTAAAGACAGGGCAGCAGATAATAGAAGCAAACAGAAAGACTTCGCCAAACGCGGCCTTCGGTGTGTTTGCCGCCATTTTTCTGCTGTATTTTCTGGCCTGCTGGCCCATAAGCCGTCTTGCCGGATATCTGGAAAAGAAGTGGGAGAACTGACATGGAAGAAGTACTTAAGATCGAGCATCTGGTAAAGAAATTCGATGAAGATTTTGTTGTGCTTGACGAAATAGACCTTTCCGTAAAAAAGGGAGAGGTGGTAGTTATCCTGGGCCCCTCGGGTTGCGGGAAGAGCACGCTTTTAAGATGCATAAACGGCCTGGAGGATATACAGGACGGGAGGGTTCTTCTTGAGGGAGAGGAGATAAACCCCGGAAGCAAGGGCTCGGAAAAGAGCCGCGTAAAGATCGGAATGGTGTTCCAGAGCTACGATCTCTTTCCGCATATGAGCGTTCTGGATAACGTGATACTGGCTCCCATGAAGGTTCAGAAGAGAAACAGGGAGGATGCCGCAAAGGAAGCGAGGGGGATGCTGGAAAGAGTGGGCCTTGCCTCAAGAGAGGGCAGCTACCCCAGGCAGCTTTCCGGCGGACAGAAGCAGAGAGTCGCCATAGTCAGGGCTCTCATGATGCATCCCGAGGTACTGCTCTTTGATGAGGTGACGGCGGCTCTTGATCCGGAGATGGTAAGGGAGGTTCTGGATGTCATACTTGATCTTGCAAGGCAGAAGCGCACCATGCTCATCGTAACCCATGAGATGGCTTTTGCAAAGGCTGTGGCGGACAGGGTGCTGTTTCTGGACGGGGGCGTCATCGTAGAGGACTCCGATCCCGCACAGTTCTTTACATCCCCAAAGACCGACCGTGCAAGGAGATTTTTAAGTACCTTTGAGTATGAAAGTGTGAATTAATTGGTACTGTTCACACCCGGTTCGCACACTTTGCGAATTTGGGCGGGGTGAGTACAAACGGTAACGGGAAAGGAGAAAAGGAATGAAAAGATCAGTTGTTATTTCTGCCATAGCCATGGCTTTCATGCTGACAGCCTGCGGACGTTTGACGATCAAAACAAACGGGTTTTCCGTAACCCTCGGGGGAGAGCAGGAAACAAAAGAGTCTTTGGCCGATAATGCCTCTTCGGAAATGACCGCTTTAACGGACGGTATTATCCAAACGGATCTGATACAGGTCACCATACCCGAGGAGCTTAGGGACCTGGCCTGCGCTTCGACAGACGAGAACACCATCGATATTTATGACCGTGCTCTGGTGGATGAGGGTTATCCGGGACTGGTCTTTTCCATAGGGATATCCTCCGACTGCGATGTATTCGCGGGAGGAATGTATACAAAGGAGGGTGAGATCTTCGGGGCGGACGGTACCGTTTACAATGTGGGGAAGGGTTATGCTTCCGAGATCCAGTGGGATCCTGAAATGCCGGATATGCCAGAGAGCTATCGGAAGCTTTATGATGCGGCGGATGGCATTATGGAAAATATCTCCGGTGTCGGCGATAACTTTTATGTATATAAGTCGGGCACAAGGGGCGAGGAGCTGTATACGGAGATCCTTGATAAATATATAACGGCCGTAAGCGAAAAATGGTCTCCCGGTCAATTTGAAGAAGGGGAAATGAGCGGAGAGCTCGGGGTGATCGCTGCAAATGCGGAGGATCCCTTTGAGAATATAGGCTTTGCTTATATGGACATCAACGGGGACGGGATCGACGAGCTGCTCATCGGAAACATGCCGGAGAAAGCCTTTGATGGCATGCTTTATGATATCTATACCATGGTGGACAGAGAGCCGGCTCATGTTATAAGCAGTTATCTGAGAGACAGATATTACGCCTGCGAAGGCTTTGACGTCTGCAACGAATACTCGGCAGGGGCCGGGGAAACCGGTACTGTCTTATATGTGCTCATCCCCAACTCGACTGAGCTTTTTATGCAGATCGCATACAAATGCGATGAATACGAAAATGAAGAAAGCCCCTGGTTTAAGGCCTATAACGACGGGGAGTGGGAGGCCGTGAGCGAGGAAGAATATAACGATGCTCTTAAACAGATAAATGAGGACAAGCTGATCCCGGAGTATACTCCGTTTTCCCATGTGATCGGGATCGATTTCTCACAGGTGGATATGTCCCGGTTCGCCACGTTTACGCAGTTGGTTGACAATCTGTATCCGGGCATGGCCTATGCAAACGTTACCCTTAACGACACGGATGCCCTGTTTGTCGCAAACGGCTGCTATGATAACCTGGACGGAAATCATGCGGCGATCGATTCTTCTGTTTTCATCTATGACAAGGATGGAAATGTAGTGTTCCTGGGGACGGTGCAATCGGGAGGGACGGCCAACCCTCTGGCGGTAAAGGACGGTAATCTCTATGTGGCAGGCCATCACTTCGTTATCAAGTGTACGATCGGGGACGGGGAGCTTGTTTTGAGGGAGGCTGCCTACGAGGACTTCGACAGCGAGGGAAATGCTTCATATTATTACGGGACGGCAGAGGACGGCGGATACCGTCCGGTTGATGATGACAGCTTCTTAAACAGGCTGTTTGAGGAAGCCATGGAGGCAGAGATCATAGATTTTCAGGAGGTATTCGAGTAATATCATGGGAAGAATCTGGGAAAAGTTGAATGATCCGAAAACAACGCTGGTATTTGACATAGACGGAACGCTGATCAGCTATAATTACGGAGAATTCAGGGCTCACCATGAGCTTGACAGAGCAAAAACCGAGGAGGAGTTCAGGTCGGTGGATATTTATAACGGCTGCCGCGGCATCCCTGTCATACGTGACTTTTTGAAAAACAGGGATCTTCGGAATGTGTACTGCCTTTCCATGGAGCCGCATCAGCATGATGAATCAAAGAAAAGGGCCGTACACATGTATTACGGGATCCTGCCCTCCAATGTCTTTCTGGTGGAGGATCACAGCGAAAAGTCCGGTGTTTTGAAAAAGATCGCCGAAGCTTCAAAAGCGGACCGGGACAGCCTGGTATTTATAGACGATAACTCCATGGTCCTCAGGAAGGTGGAAGAAGAGACCGGCTTTTGTACTGCTCATGTGACGGTATTTTTTGAGGATCATGAGAGCATGATCCGGTTCTGAAGTGTTTTTCTGTGCAGCTTTTGTGCAGGAGAATATCTGCATGATGCCTGCAGCCTTGCAGATAGCGGAAAATCTATTTCGGCGCAAGCGCTTTATGCAATTCATTTATGACTCTTTTTTTATCGCCGCTCCATAAGGGCGCAAGGAGAAGGCTCTTTGGCCCGTCACCGGTCAGACGATGGACTATCACGTTATCCGGGATTATGGCAGCGGCTTTTTTAATAAGCGCGGCATATTCGGAAAGCGACATGACAGGGACATTCCCCGAGGCGTACTCCTCCGCCATTACGGTACCCTTAAGGATCTGCAGAAGCTGCAGCTTAATGCCGCAGGCGCCGGATCCCACAACATATCTTACTGTTTCAAGCATCATTTCCTCAGTCTCTCCGGGAAGCCCTAATATTACATGGGTCACTACGTCGATACCCGCCGTTCTGAGACGTTTTACCGCCTCATCATAGACGGAAAGGGGATAGCAGCGGTTGATCCGCTCTGCCGTGGCATCGTGCACGGTCTGCAGCCCCAGCTCCACCCATACAGGCTTGATCCTGTTTATTTCCGAAAGCACCTTAAGAACCTCATCTCCCAGACAGTCGGGTCTGGTGCCTATTGAAAGAATGACGACATCCTCCGGCCGGATCGCTTCGTACCAGATCCTCTTCAGATAGGAGACAGGTGCGTAGGTATTGGAAAAGCTCTGGAAATAGGCGATATATTTCCCGTTTTTTATCTTATCCGATACCCGCCTTTTTGCTTCTTCGATCTGCTCCGTTACGGACCGGGATCTGTCTGCCGAAAATTCTCCCGATCCCCCCTCCGAGCAGAAGGTGCAGCCTTTATCCGACAGCGTCCCGTCTCTGTTCGGGCAGGTGACATCCGCCGAGAGGGCAAGCTTGTAAACCTTACAGCCATATAACGCCTTAAGATGATCGTTCAAAAGTACCATGCATAAACCTCCTCCGACAATTCTATACCACTCATCGGGATGAACACAAGACAAATGCGTTGAATGATGTTACAATATTTATCGGGCATTTACTATCACAGCCCAAAAGGCTGTGAATAGTAACTTTATGCTGCCGTGCGGATGTGGAAATCTGCCGGGAAAAGTGATACAATTATTATTTATAGTGAACGACAAAAATAATTTGTCGTTCACTATAAAGCCTC
>DNAD01000330.1:1912-4131 GCA_003484785.1 Lachnospiraceae bacterium | reverse complement strand
TTATTTTGCAACAGTTCCTTAAGGAATTTTTCAGCGTATCCGTGATCACAACGATCAGCATTATATATATGAAGCAGTAGATAACGTTTTCCACCTCCAGCCCGTAGGCCCATACCGGTATCGCAAAGATCCCCGCAAAAAGAACCGCATATATGAGGTTTTTCATTTTTTTATCGGACATGGCTTCAAAGCCACCCACGCCCTTTAAGGCTCCTCCTTCAGTCTCGGCAAAAAAGAAAAGAAGAGCGACCAGAAAATAGGCGGCGGTATATCTGTAGGCGCTTGATACATATACTACCATTGGGCTTATCAGCAGGAACATTGACTTCCATCTGCTCTTACTTATGAAAAAGCAGAAAAGGGTGATCAGAAGATAGATATTCTCTGCTATCATACCGATACGGTGCCCTGTCCATTTGGCCCCTTCCCCTCCGAAATACATAAAGGCCGAGGTGATCACGCCTCTTACGGTGGTGAGCCTTTCTATGCTTCGCCCCTGCATCAGATACATGATCACTAAGAATTCCTTCATGCTCTTAAATCCTTCCATGAAAAAGAAGGGTACCACAAAAAGGACTACGCCGTAGACAACAAGCCTTGCGGCCTCCTTCCATCTTTTTTCCTTAATATAAAGAAGGCCGAAGATGGCCGGATAGAGCTTTAGGTTGGCGGCGATCGCTATAAGGATCAGGGAAAGCTCACGAAGCGCTCTGTTTTCCGAGTCCTTAAACGCCATGGCATATATAAGCAGTATCAATACCACTAACGCCGAATTGGCTCTTTCTATGGCGGACATCCCCACCGGCACCGAAAATATCATGAGTACGGTCAGCAAAAGGCTTTTTGCGCTGCCTACAGCCTCTGAGCGTTTCTCAAAAAAGATCCGGATGCCGAAGGAAAGCAGCACGATGCAAAGCGACATGGCGATAACGAAAATGAACATATAGTAGGGATAGAACTGAACCTCCCTTAGGGATTCCATTTCCGCGACAGGCGCTATTTTATAAAGATAGTTGTAGAACAGATAGGCAAAAGGCGGAAAGCAGGGATCCACATCGTAGGAATTATAGGTCTTTGTAAGATCGCTTCCGTAGAATATATGATAAAAATAATCCGCAAAGCTGTATTCGTGCGTATGCTGCATTATCAGCCAGTCTAAGGTTTCCCTGCTCTGATTGACAAAGGCCAGGATAAGAAATCCCGCCGCACAGCACGCGACTATCGCGGCGAACAGACTGTATGGGGTGATCTTTCCGGGAATACTCTTATTGTTCATGATATGCCTGCTCTGTATTGACGCTCCAGATGTTGCTCTTATCGCTCCTTCCCGAGATGATATTATCCACAGTCTCAAAGGCGGTGCACATTGAATGATCGATATTGTTATATCTGTGCTGGCCGTTTCTTCCGATACAGTACAGATTTCCGAAGCTGTTGAGATAATCCCTGAGCCTGTCTATTTCACTGTAGGTATCAAAATACGCGGGATAGGCCTTCTTTACCCGTTCCACATGTGAATCGAGAACGTCCTGTCTGCTCTCTATGGCTCCCATGGTGATCATCTCATCTATGGCCATTTCCGTAAATTTCTCGTCCTCCATGTTCCAGAGGGCGTCGCCTTCGTTGCAGAAATACTCTAACCCCGTCCAGACCGTATTTATGTCCTTCACAAGGTAGGGTGACCAGTTGTTATAAAGCTGTATGCGCCCCATCTTCACCCTTCTGTCGTGAACATATACCCAGTTGTCGGGGATTATGTCATTGACCGTCTTTTCCTTGGTAAGATTCTTAAGCTTCAGCTTTTTTAAGAGAAGGCCTACGGTCATGTAATCTCTGTATGGAAGCCCCGAAGCGATATGCCTTATCTCTTCAGGCACCCCCTCCATGCCCTCTACCAGATCCTTAAGCGGCATCGAAGATATTACTATATCTCCCGTTTCTTCGAATATCTGATCTCCCTTTTCGTATCTTACGCCCTTTACGAAAGCCGCGTTTTCACCGGTGATCACGCTCACTACCCTGGCGCCCTTTATTATCCTGCCCCGTCCGGTTTCTTCTATACTCTTTGCGGTCAGCTCCCAGAGCTGTCCGGGCCCGAGCTTGGGATATGAAAATTCCTCTATGAGCGAGGTTTCCACCTCACCGTTTTCTTTTTTAGCAAAAATGTTCTTCAGTATCGCCGTTATGGAAAGGCCCTTTACTCTCTGGGCTCCCCAGTC
>DNAD01000330.1:0-1802 GCA_003484785.1 Lachnospiraceae bacterium | reverse complement strand
AACATGGAATACAGCTTTTTCCCGAACCTGTTTATGTAGAAGTCCTCAAGCGAATCTTCCTTCCTTTTAAATATGAGGGCCTTTAAGTAGCTCATGCCCACCTCGATGGTGGTTAAAAAGCCGAGGTTCTTAAGGGTTTCGGCCTTTAAGGTGATGGGGTAATCAAAGAATCTGTTGTTGAAGAATATCCTGGAAATACGTTTTCTTCTCAGCATTACCTCATCCGTTTGTTCGGGATCCGGGCCGTTTTCGTATTTGAAGGTTGTCCTCCCCAAAAGCTTATCGTCAAGGGCCGGCGCTCCCTGAGACGGAAGCATCTCCTGCCACCACTCGTTGACTCTGCGGATCTTTGAGAAGAATCGATGCCCGCCCATATCCATCCTGTTGCCATTATAGCAGACGGTCTTTGAGATCCCTCCGAAGTCCTCGCTCTCTTCGAATACGATCACCTCATATTCCGATGAATTTTTTAAAAGCTCGAAGGCGGCCGTAAGTCCTGCCGGACCCGCCCCTATGATGAGCGCTTTTTTCATCCTGTACTCCTGTCATTTTATTTACTTTGTAACCATATTATCCCGGTATGCTCACCGGTTATCAACCTTCTCGGGATGCATGTCATGTTCGGTAAGCCTTTTTTGCGCGGCCTGCTCCCAGCCCGATCCGTCCTTTGCCCAATTACAATATGGGTCAATGGAGATCCCTCCTCTGGGAAGGAATTTTCCCCAGACCTCTATGTATTTCGGCTCCAGAAGCTTTATCAGATCCTTCATTATTATATTTACAACATCCTCGTGGAAATCTCCATGATTACGGAAGGAAAACAGATAGAGCTTTAAGGACTTGCTCTCCACAAGGTATTCATCCGGCACATAGGCGATGGTTATGGTCCCGAAATCGGGCTGGCCTGTTATGGGACAGACACTGGTAAACTCGGGGCAGTTGAGCTTTACAAAATAATCATTGCCGGGGTGCTTGTTTCCGAAGCGTTCCAGTACCTCGGGAGCATAATCCGTCTTATATTCCGTATTTTTATTTCCCAATAATGTAAGCGATTCCCTCTCTCTCATCCGCTCCTCCGATCCCTCCTTCCTGTCCGTTTACAAACACCGGCTTTCCTTATGGCTCAGTCACAGGCAACAAGCGCTTCCTTCTTTTTCACAAAACCTACCGCCGCATAGGTTACGGGCGTGAAGACCACCTCATAGATCACCTTGAAGAGATACTGGGATACTATCATCGTAAGAAGAGTTCCGTTATCCATGGTGCCGAAGAAGGATATGGTTATAAAGATCACCGAATCGATCCCTTCTCCCACAACTGTCGATAAGATGGTTCTTGCCCACAGCTTCTCGCCCTTTGTGGCAATCTTGAGCTTTGACATGATCAGTGAGTTTGAAAATTCGCCCCCGAGATACCCCGCAAAGGAGGCGGCAGCCACTCTGGGCGTTGTGCCCAGCACCGTCTCGTAGGCCTGTTGATTTTCCCAGAAGGAAGGATAAGGCAGGGCTATGGTGATCATGTATACGGCTACGGCAAAAAAGCTTAAGAAAAAGCCCAGCCAGATTATGTAGCTGGCTTTTTTAAAGCCATAGACCTCGGTAAAGATATCTCCCAGTATGTAAGTGACCGGGAACAGGATCACGGCCGCGGGAAGCGTGATGCTTTCGCTTACTGCCCACATCTTGCCCGCCACCAGGTTAGAAAGCACCAGGCAGGCCACATAGATCGCGGTTATTGTCACAAACATCCGCGAAAAGTCTCTGTTTTCTCTTGATTCCATATTTTTCACCATTCCTCAGAAG
>DNAD01000062.1:4022-6665 GCA_003484785.1 Lachnospiraceae bacterium | reverse complement strand
TGAAGAAGCTTTGGGGATGCCGGAACAGATCGAAAGGAAGGCGGAGGAATATTCAGGCAGTGTATGAGAAGGAGCTCAGGGAGATAACGGAGGGCATAACGCCTCCTGACCATAAGGCATACAGGGAAGCGCTCAAAAGGTGGGATGCTCTGGCCAAGCCCATCGGAAGTCTCGGGGCCTTCGAGGAGATGATATCGGCTCTTGCGGCTCTTAAGGGCTCTGCTGACATAAGCCTTGAAAGGCCCGTGCTTACGGTTGTATGTGCGGACAACGGGGTGGTGAGCGAGGGCGTGAGCCAGTCGGGGCAGGAGGTCACCCTTAGCGTGATGAAGGCTCTTTCAAAGCATGAGAGCACTGTGTCCTTCATGGCAGAGGATACAGGCATTACCGTCATTCCCGTGGATGCAGGGGTAAATCTGAGCCTGCAGGGCTTAAGAGAAGAGGATGAGATAAGCGGACTGCCGGAGCTTCTCGATTATGATGATGACGGAAACGGCAGGACGGATAAATACAGGATATTAAACAGAAGGATATTAAACGGGACGGCTGATATCCTTAAGGGCCCTGCCATGAGCAGGCAGGATTGTTTAAAGGCGGTGCTTTCGGGGATAAGCCTTGTAAGGGAGCTTAAGGAGGCGGGGGCCGACATGGTCCTCACCGGAGAAATGGGAATAGGAAATACCACGACCTCGGCTGCCGTGGCCTGCGTTATTACGAAGGAAGCGCCGGAGCTTCTGGTGGGAAGGGGCGCGGGACTGCCGGATGATAAGCTTGAGAAAAAGCTCCGGGTTGTAAAGGAGGCTCTCAGGATAAACAAGCCTGACGGGAGGGATCCCATAGACGTGATCGCAAAGGTCGGAGGACCGGATATTGCGATGCTTACGGGGATTTTTCTCGGAGGAGCGCGCTTTGGGGTGCCGGCGGTGATCGACGGCTATATAAGCCAGACTGCCGCTCTCTGCGCAAAAGGCATAAGCGCCTCCTGCACCAAAGCGATGATCGCAAGCCATTCAAGCGCCGAGACCGGGGGGGATCTTCTGCTTGAACATCTGGGAAAAAGAGCGGTCATAGGGGCGGGTATGCGCCTTGGAGAGGGAAGCGGCGCTGTAATGCTGTATATGCTGCTTAAGAGCGCTCTCAATGTATACAACAGCGGGCATATTTTTGAAAGGCTGGGGATCGAACCCTATGTCCGCTACAACACAACGTGACAGGAAGAAAAATATGCTTAAGTTATTACTCACAGCCGGAAGGTTTGTGACGGGAACATGTTAAAGCTGGTTATCGGCGGCGCTGCCAGCGGAAAGAGCGAATTTGCCCAGAGGCTTATTGAAGAGGACGCGGGAGGCAGAGAGCTGGTCTATCTTGCTACTATGGAGGCAAAGGACAGTGAGAGCCTTGCGAGGATAGAAAGGCATTTAAGGCTCAGGGAAGGCCGCGGCTATCGCACCCTCGAGCGCTTAAAGGACATAGGAGGAGCCGCAGAGCTTGTAAAAAAGGGAAGCTTTGTGCTCATAGAGGATATCACAAACCTCTGCGCAAACGAGATGTTCCCCGATCCCGAGACAGTGATCCGGGATGTTTGCGGGCTTGCCCGAAGGATAACCGGAGGGATCGAAAGGCTATGCGAAGCGCTGGGTGACGGCGGGGTGGTGGCCGTAACCGGGGAGCTGTTTTCTGACGGGAGAATATATGACGGGGATGTAAGGGCATATCTTGAGCTTCTGTCAGAGGTTAACCATGAGCTTGCAGAGCGTGCCGGATATGTGGCCGAAATAGTATGCGGCCTGCCGGACCGCCTGAAATGAGAGCTGGCGTGCCGTGAGAAAATGAAAATACTTGATCCGATCATTATTGCTTTTTCTACATACACCATAATACCGATGCCGGAAAGAAGATGGAGCAGGGAGAACATGAGGCTTGCCATGTGCTTTTTCCCTCTGGCGGGGGCTGTGGCAGGCGGGCTTTTATGGCTTTGGAATCATTTATGCCTGCGCTTTTCCTTCCCGGAGCTTTTAAGGGCCGCAGGGCTTACGGTCATACCGGTCATTTTTACCGGAGGCATCCATCTGGACGGCTATATGGATACCTGCGATGCTCTTTCAAGCCACGGGGATAAGAAGACGAAGCTTTCGATCCTAAAGGATCCCCATGCGGGGGCCTTTGCGGTGATCCGTCTGGCCTGCCTCTTTCTGATACTGCCGGCGCTCTGGCAGGCATATCCGGCAGAGACCTGTGACGGAGTCCTTGTGAGTCTTATCCTTGTTTTCAGCAGATGCTTATCGGGGCTTTCCGTGCTCTCCTTCCCGATAGC
Organism: Lachnospiraceae bacterium; assembly: GCA_003484785.1. GTDB lineage: Bacteria > Bacillota > Clostridia > Lachnospirales > Lachnospiraceae > UBA2868. Next base: position 4,351 of record DNAD01000062.1, on the reverse strand, counting down.
GGAAGGCTCGGGAATGGCCGCCTCCTTTTCGGAAGCGGCTTCGGAAAGCGGGAAGCTTGCGGGCAAGGGCATTGTATGGCTGCAGTCGGGTGAATGTGTCCTTACGGCATTACTGCTGTGTCTGAGAGGGATCGGGGGGATACTGTGTGCAATAACCGGTGTTATCGTATTTTTGTATTATAAAAGGATGTCGCTTAGAGAATTCGGAGGACTGAACGGCGACCAGGCAGGGTGGTTTCTGACCCTGGCGGAGACCTGGATGCTTGCCGCCGCCGTATTTTACAGTCTTATGATCTGATCATGGATGTTTTTCTGCCGGGTTGTGATGT
>DNAD01000062.1:3188-3949 GCA_003484785.1 Lachnospiraceae bacterium | reverse complement strand
GACGGGTTTCTCCGGCGGCGTATGATTCCTGAGGAAAGTCAATATGATCTTTGTAACGGGACCTGCTTATTCATATAAAAAGGAATATATAATGAAGGAGCTGTCGCTTGACGAGGAAAGCTGGGACAGCGTCGGGGCGGAGAAGGTTCAGGAGCTTGTAAGGGAAAGGATGAGCATGGAAGAACTTGAGAGGCTTGCGGATTCTCTTTCCGAAAAAGAGGTCGTGATCGCCGATGAGGTGGGAAGCGGAGTGGTGCCGGTTGATGAGGCGGAGAGGATCTTCAGGGAACAGGCCGGAAGGCTTTGTGTAATGCTGGCTCAGAGGGCAGGGAGAGTGATCAGGGTGGTGTGCGGCCTGCCCCGGGTGCTCAAATGAATCTGCGGCTTCTGATCGATGGTTACCCTCTTCTGTTCTGCGCAGCGCCCTGGTTATCCTTCCTTCTGGACCTTCTGACCGGAGATCCCCCGGGGCTTCCCCACCCGGTGGTTCTTATGGGGAAAATGATAAGCCTTCTGGAAAAAGGGCTCAGAAGGGCATTTCCGGCCACGGGAAGGGGCGAGAGGGCCGCGGGGGCAGTGCTTGCCCTTGCAATGCCGTTACTGACCTTTCTGATAACCGGGGGAATATGTTTTCTGATCGCAGGGCATTTTGGTGCGCGGGCCCTTCCGGCGCTGTTTCTCCTCGATATCTTCTGGGGATATCAGGCAATAGCGGTTAAGGATATGCTTAAGGAGAGCAGAAATGTATACGAATGTCTTTG
>DNAD01000062.1:0-2980 GCA_003484785.1 Lachnospiraceae bacterium | reverse complement strand
CCGCATCCCTCTGCTATAAATCGATAAACACCATGGACAGCATGGTCGGCTATAAGAACGACAGATACAGGTATTTCGGATGGGCGGCGGCGAAGCTTGATGATATCGTAAATTTCATTCCCTCAAGGATAGCAGGGCTTTTGATCACGGCGGCGGCCTTTATATGTCAGAGGACGGAAACGGCGGGGCGCAGGGCCGCGGCAGACGAAAAGAAAGAAGCCGTTATCAGCTCGGAAAGGGCATTTAAGATCTGGAAACGGGACAGGCTCAACCACTTAAGCCCCAATTCGGCCCAGACCGAGGCGGCAATGGCCGGGGCGCTGGGGGTAAGGCTCGGCGGAGGGGCAGAGTATTTTGGAAAATTTGTTGAAAAGCCCTTCATTGGCGATGCTCTCAGAGAGGTTGAAAGAGAGGATATCCTTCGGGCAAACCGGATATATCTTACCGCCTCCGTTCTGGGAACGGCTCTGGGATCCCTGATCAGGATCGCGATCTGTCTTTTGTTCTTAAACGGTATCGAAGGCATGGCAGGGTATTTTTCATGAAGGATATGTATATGCATGGCGGCTACATAGAGGGCGATATTGGGGAATTCCTGGATTTTTCCGCAAATATCGCGCCCTTTGGAATGCCTGCCGGGGTAAGAGAGGCGGCTGAGAAGGCAATAGCAGAGGCTGAGCGGTATCCGGATCCCTTCTGCAAAGAGCTTATCAGGGCTCTTTCCGAAAAGACCGGGCTGTGTCCGGATAACATTGCCGTGGGAAACGGTGCCTGTGATCTTATCTACAGGACGGTACAGGCCTGCTTTGGCGCAGGCGGCGCTGTAAGCGGCAGCGGATGCATTACAGACAGGAAGGCTCTCATAGCAGAGCCCGCGTTTTCGGAGTACGAGCGGGCCCTCAGCCTGTATGGAGCGGTGGTCCTGCATTACCCATTATGGGACGGGGCAAACCGTTTATCTTTTGAAGGCGGGGGAAAGGAGATCCTTTGGGGAAGTAACCCGGACAGGCAGGGCCTTTATGAGCTTTCGGAAATGATCGAAAATGACAGGATCGGGAACATCGGGCTCATATTTATCGCAAACCCTTCCAATCCGGAGGGAAGGCTGTTTGAGAGGAAAGAGCTTGTAGGGCTTGCAAAGGTCTGCGGCAAAAAAGGCATAATTCTTGCGGTGGATGAGTGCTTCATGGGCTTTGTTTCCGATAATATGCACCATTCTCTCCTGCCGCTTATCGCAGAAGAGCCGGAAAGCTTTGAAAACGTTCTGGTCACGGATGCCTTTACGAAGCTTTATGCCATGCCGGGACTGAGGCTCGGTTACCTTGGGGGAGGAAGCGCGGCTCTTGTAAAAAGGATCGATTCCCTGAGACAGCCCTGGCTTATAAGCACTCCTGCCCTTAAGGCGGGGCTTGCGGCTCTTGAGCTTACGGAGGAGGAATACAGGCTGCCTCTTGCGGATCATATAAATAAACAGCGCCGTATCATGAAGGAGGCTCTTGAAGACCTGGGCTTTGAGGTGGCGGACGGGCAGGCAAATTATCTTTTTTTTACCGGAGCTATAAAGAATCTTAAGGAGAGACTTCTGGAAAAAAGGATCCTTATCCGGGACTGCTCGGATTACTTCGGGTTGTCAAAAGGCTGTTACAGAGCGGCGGTGCTGAGTGAGGAAAAGAACAGAAGGCTTCTGGAGGCTGTTTCAGAGGCTGTAAAAGGTTACTGATCACAGGCTGACATGCAGTGATAGTAACGCTAAAAGAGGTTTGACAGGTGATCATGGCTAAATGCATAATGGTTCAGGGTACAATGAGCGGGGCGGGAAAGAGCCTGATCACGGCTGCCCTCTGCAGGATATTTAAGCAGGACGGATTCAGGACCGCGCCCTTTAAGAGCCAGAATATGGCGCTTAATTCTTTTGTCAGTGCCGATGGCCTGGAGATGGGACGGGCGCAGGCGGTTCAGGCCCTTGCCGCGGGTAAAGAACCCGACGTAAGGATGAACCCGATCCTTTTAAAGCCCACGGGCGAGAAAAAAAGCCAGGTCATCGCAGGGGGCAGGGTGATGGGGGAGTACAGCGCTTCCGATTATTACAATATGAAAAAACAGCTTGTTCCTCATATTTTAAAAGCCTATGAGGAGCTGGCCGCGGAGAATGATATAATAGTGGTGGAGGGGGCCGGAAGCCCCGCAGAGATCAATCTGCGGGCCGGGGATATTGTAAATATGGGCCTTGCAGAGCTTATCAATGCAAAGGTCCTGCTTGTGGGGAATATAGATCCCGGCGGAGTTTTTGCCCAGCTCTACGGTACGGTGGGGCTTTTGTCCGAAGCCGAAAGAAAGAGGGTAAGGGGTTTTATCGTAAACAAATTCAGAGGGGATAAGGATCTCTTAAAGCCGGGTCTCAGGGAGCTTGCCTCTCTTACGGGGATACCCGTTCTGGGCGTTGTGCCCTATACCGATGCAAAGATCGAGGAAGAGGACTCCCTTTCGGCCGGGCTTGGCCGGAAGTGTCATGAAAAGCTCATTGACATAGCGGTAATAAGGCTTCCCTTTATCTCCAATTATACGGATTTTGACCCCTTTGACCGTTCCCGCCATCTGGGGGTAAGATATGTTGATGAGGCCGGTCTGCTGGGACGGCCGGATCTTATTGTGATCCCGGGAAGTAAGAATACGATAGAGGATCTCAGATGGCTTAAGAGAAAGGGGCTGTTTAAGGCCATCCTTGCGGCCGGAAAGAACGGATCGGATATCCTTGGGATCTGCGGGGGCTATCAGATGCTTGGAAAAAGGCTGTGGGAGCCTGAAAGCGGTGATTCGGAGGAGGGTTTTTCATTTTTTCCCCAAAGCACCGAATTCAGGCCCGGTAAGCTTACGAGGCAGGTAAAGGGGAGGTTTGCAGCGGGGCCTTTTAAGGGTCTGTGCGTCCATGGCTATGAGATACACTCCGGTGTGACCGCATACTGCGGGGATGGAGGCCCTG
>DNAD01000206.1:2804-3999 GCA_003484785.1 Lachnospiraceae bacterium | reverse complement strand
CAGAAGGGAAGATTTAGCGGCTCTGTGATAATAAATCAGCTCAAAAGCTGCAGCGCCTGCTCAGGGCTCTCATTGGCCTGGGTAAGCATCGATACCCCCGCCTGGGTAAGCACCTGGAGCCTTGTGTATTCCACCATTTCCTCTGCCATGTCCACATCCTTTACATTGGAAAAGGCCTCGGTAAGGGTTTCGGAGGAGGCATCGATATTCGCGATGGTGGCTTCTATCTGGTTCTGGTTGGCTCCCAGCCTTGAGCGCACATCCGAGATAAAGCTTAAGGCATTATCAAGCTTTTCAAAGGAAGCTTTGGCACCCTCCGCCGTTCGCAGATCAACCGAATCAATATCCATGTTTTTAAGGTTGATCCTCGGGATCGCCAGGGTAAGCTCCTGTCCGGAGATATTTCCGGTCTGGATCTTCATGCCTCCGATGCCCTTAATTTCAAGCTTTGCCGTCTGTACTCCCGCTGCGATCTTTTCTTTATCATAATCAAGGACCAGCTCACCGCCGTTATCTTTACTGAAGACGATCCTGTCCTCTCCTATATCGAACCTTCCCGACTTAAAGCCCTCGCTTTTTCTGGTCTCATCAATGTCAAGGCTTCCATCCGCCTTAAAGACAAGGTTATATTCCTTATCCACCGGCAGCTTATCGTTATAAGTGGCAACGGAGACGTTCTCGTTGTCCGAATAGCCCTTAAGATCCTGATCCCCGTTCAACAGCTTCTGGGTATTGTACTGAGTCTGGCTGCCTATCCTCTCGATCTCGGCAAAGAGGTTTTTGGTCTCGTCATGAATAGCGAGCCGGTCCTGTGTCGTAAGAGTGCCGTTGGCAGACTTCACCGCCAGCTCCTTAACCCTGTGGAGCATGTTCTGAACCTCTCCCAGGGCCCCGTCGGCCGTCTGGATCACGTTCACCGCGTTGGCAGCGTTGTTGTTTGCCTTACTGATGCTTGAGAGCTTTGCGTTCATCTTGTTGGAGAGCGCATATCTGGCCGGTGCATCCCTCGTGGAATTGATCTTGTAGCCGCTGGTCATCTTTTCCGAAGACTTTTTAAAACGGGCCTCGTTTGACTGCAGTATCCCGCCCGTTATCATGGCCTGAAGGTTGGGGTTTATCTTCATTTTGCTACCTCTCTTTGATCCGAAAACCTTTTTTTATTATGCCGGCCGTTACCGGCAGGCTTTGCCGCTAT
>DNAD01000206.1:0-2715 GCA_003484785.1 Lachnospiraceae bacterium | reverse complement strand
CGTATCGTTAATGCTTTCATTAAGCTGATTCCTTCCGTAGGTGAGCCCGGCGTAAACCGCCTGGGTATTTGTCATCACCGGTGCGGAGCTGTCCTTTTTTGCTGCCTCGGCAAAGGCATCCCTTAAGGAGATAAGTATGCCCCTTGCGTTTAACAGCCCCTCGGTCTTGCGGCTTACCGAAGCCACGGATATCTCTCTGTTAACAAAGATATAAAGCCTCATTAACGGGTAGGCCAGCTCATAGCTGAAATCAAGGGCCTGAAGCAGGTCATCCACGCATCTGCAGGCGTTTCTGCAGTTGGTCTCAAACTCCTCATAATCCCCCTTATCATATGAAGAAAGCGCATCCTTGATATACTGCTCTGTAATATCGTAAACGATGACCACGATCTCGCTGGCATTTGCCTGAGTGATCCTCAATGTGTAATCCTTTATAAGCTCTTTTGTCATTTTACCCCCCTCATTTTTATGATGAGCTGCCCGACAAAAGGCTGCGAAGCAGCCTCCGGCATGCGATATATGGTGGTCAAGCTTGCTTGAAACCACCATATATCGTATGTCGGAGAAGCCCAACGGGCTTTTGTCGGGCAACTCTTTATGATGATGTTGGGGTCAAAAGGTGCTTTAGCACCTTTTCGAGTACATGAGTGCTTTTGACCCCGACATCATCATCTTTATATGGGAAACAAATCCCGACGTTTTTCTACAACTCACGGATAACCGAGATAAAGCACTTTGCAACCTCATAAAGCTCCCTGCCTGCAGCTTCTCCTTCGGGCGCTGTCGTGTCCTGTGTCCCGTCGAAGGAGCCTTCTATGCAGTTAAGCTGTGCTACCTCTATCCCTCTGTCCGTCAATCTCTTACTTAATTCATCGGCTGCAAGGCTTAATTTCTTTAGCCCATCCTTACTGTCCGTGGTAATATATCCGTTTAAGCGGTTATTATCAAGGCTCAGCTTTGCCGCCGCTCTCCCCAGCCCCTCTGTTTCCATGGCAACGGTCACTGTCCCGCTTTCCCCGGAATCCCTTACGAGCTTAAGATTAATGGAGGTCCACTCCCCGTCGATCTCTACGGGAACCTCGTAGCTTTCGTTTCGCGCATTCCGGGCCGCTATCCCTATCTGTCTGTGAAGCAGCCCCAGCTCCCTTACATTTACCGCATCCGTAAGGCTGTCCGCCCTTTCCGAAAGAAGCTCATCCGCCGTGTTTTTAAGCTCCTCATAGGACTCCTGCGCTGAGGTTATATCATCAAAGCTCTCATGCAGCTTATCCACGGCTTTTTTCAGTTTTTCCGGGCCTTCTTCCGTGGCTCCGGCCTGCTTCATAAGGGAGTTGAAGGTCTTTCCTCTCTGATTCATCAGAACATCCTGGGCAAGTATGTTATCAGGGGTTACAGGAATGTTTCCGTCTGTAAGAATCTCTATCACCCTGTCCTCCACCTGCCTCGCCGCAAGCAGCTCTGCCTGATCGTCTTCATAATCCTCCATAAGGGCCTGCACCGACCGCTGTGCAAATCTGTCCCTTACAGTATCGCAGATATCGTCAAGGCTGCTGTTTTCAGTAAGCTCATCGATGGGAAGGCTGTCGGGCCCGAGCTTTTCCATAAGCTCCCTTCCCTGATCCAGTAAGTGTCCGATATTTCCGGAGCTTTTAAAGCCTCTCTCAATCTGGTCTGAGATCGAGCTGCCCTTTGTTATAAGCTTTTCAAGCCCTCCGAAATCATCGTCTATGCCGTAATCCATTCCCTTTGCACGGTTGCTGCGCGATGCCGAAAGAAGATTTTTCAGTGTAAGAGCGCCGCCCGCGTCAAGAACGTTTCCAAGCAGCTTTCCGTCGCTCTTTTCGATCTGCCGAAACAGCCTGTACATCCCGATAAAGGCATCCTTTTCGGCCTCTGAGATATCGCCCTTTCTCTCAAGCCTTACCAGGAATCTGGAATATTTCTCCGTATCTTTGGAAGGGCTGCTCTCTTTAAGCCTTCTGTTCAGGTCAAAGATGTTCTCATCAAGGGGATTGTCTCCGTTTCTTATGAGCTCCAGGGTTTTTGCGGGAGTCATCTGCTCGATCACCTGCCTCAGGGCCTGATCGGCCTCTTTTACCCTGTCTATTGACGCAGGGTTTATCTCCATTTCGGCATAGCCTAAGATCCGCACTGCCCTTCTGTTTGAGTCATTAAGCTCATAGCCGTTATCCGAAAGGATATCATCCACGTTTCTGAAGGCCTTTTTTATGGAATCCCCCATATCTCCCCTTGGCGCTGTCATAAGAGCCTCATAGGTACTCTCCGCTCTTGCCCTCAGAGGTTCGGAGACCTCGAATACCCTTCTGGCGGTAAAATCCGGGGCTTTTGTATCCACTCTTGCAAGACTCTCGGCAGGGGCGCTTCTTAAGGCCTCAAAAACAGTCACTGTCTGTTTATAAAGCTCTGTCCGCGTATCCAGCGCCTCTGCCCTTGCTGCCCTGTTCTCAAAGTCCTCTCCCTTATTAATAAGAAGAGGATCATAATAGCTTCTTTCGGCCTCCTTCAGCCTGTCCACCAGTCTGGAAAGGGGCATGGTATCAATACTGATCCCCTGTCTCATAAGCTTCAGATTGGCCTCATAGGTCATGGCGAGCCTTGTTTCCTCCAGAAGACGCTTTGCGGATATGTAATTATCCTCTGCAGCCGCCGTTTCTTCGGCATTATCGATAACGTTTGTTATTGTATCTGCCTGCG
>DNAD01000323.1 GCA_003484785.1 Lachnospiraceae bacterium | reverse complement strand
TTCTTATTTATAAGCTTATCAAATGCCGCTGCCATGCCGCTTACCCGCTCCAGCTCTGCGGCATTCGCGGCTATGGCCCTGTCTGAGGAAAGATCCAGGCTCGCAAGATCGATCTTCATAATGATCTCCGTCATATCATCCAGAGCCTCAAACCTCTGCTTTTTATTTTTAACCTCATCCTGTGACTGTCCGCCGTAGTTTTGTAACAGGCCTTCAAACCGGGCCTTTGCCGCATCCTTATTCTCTGATCCGCGGAGCATTTCGGGATAGAACTCGGACAGACATTTAAGCGTGTCATAATCGCCTGCTTTGGCTCGAACCTCAAAGGACAGCTCTCTCCTTATCCCCGCTGTCATATCCCTGTGCTTTACAGACTCTTCACGAAGCAGAAGTCTGTTCACCTCCTTACCGCCAAGGATCTCCTCCCTGTTCGTCACCTCCACGTCAGACTTTAAGAGGCCGCGCTTTTCCATCCGTCTTTCAAGCTTTACATCATCCAGGCTCTGCCTGAACTTTGTCATATCAGGGTGCTTTACCTTTTCGGCATTCTGCCCCATGTTAAAGACCTCTTTAAAGCCGCTTTTCATAGACTCGGTACGGGCATTGTAAAGCCCCTCGGCCCTGTTAAACTCCTCCTGACTGAGTTTCGATTCATTTTTCTCCCCCACGTTCTGCAGGAATTTACTGTAATTAGCAGTAAACTGATCACTTTTTAACTGTTTTTGATCAAGAACCTGATTTCCCATTTTTTAGCCTCCTGTATTTTCCCTTATTGTTGGTGCCCGGTATATATAATTGCTTTCTAACCTGAAGGTATCATGTCCCTCACAACAATAGTCAAATCCTGTCTTCCCTCCGCTCTCCGGTTATCTGAAGAATTCCGAAGCCCTCCGGCAAAAGATATTCCGACAGTAAGAGCGAGGCAAGATTATGTCTGTCAATAAGCACCTGCATATCCCCGGGGTATTTAAGCATCGCGGTAAGGACACTATACCGGATCATTTTTGGCAGAAGCTTTGTGTTTTCCTTTCCGATGCAGGCCATGAGCTCAAGAATAAGCTTTCCGGAGGGTGTCCGGTGCAGAAGGAGCATACCCTCAACGTTCATCCCATCCTGGATGCAGCAGGAAATATCCTGCTCAAAAAAGCCCACCGGAAGAAATTCCAGATCGTTGCAGATCCCATGCAGTCCCATTTTAAAGAACTTCATCTTAGCCTTGTTAAATTCGCGCACCGAAAGCTGTGAAAGAGAAACTATCCTTTCATCCTCACCCTCCTTTTCGATAATGGACATTGCATGAAGCTGCTCGAGCGTCACGTTTATCACATCACCTTCGGTAAGCTTTGTTGCAAACCCATGCTCCTTTAAGGCTTCCTCCTCTGTCGGATGATCCCTTCTGGAAACGGAAAACCGGGAGATCGAAACATTTTCCTCCTGAATTCTGTGATCATAGGCCTCAAACAGAGCGTCGGCTGCCTCTCTGTTATCGATCCGGATCCACCTTATACTGCTCTCCCTTGTGACCGAATCCAGATTTCCCAGTATCTCAAACAGGATCCCTGCAGCGAGTTTACCCTCTCCGTCCGTAACCACATATCCGATAAAGCCCTTGCGCAGGACATTCTCGGCAACGTCCTCTGTAAGGAAGGCCGCATACTCTTCTATATTATCTTCCGTCAGCTCAACTGCCGTCATTCCTTATTTTCCTCCTCTATGGTAAGCACATCGATAAAACCCGTAGAATTGAAAACGCTCATTATCGCGCTGTTAATGTGGCGAAGCTTCATGACAGACCCCGCATCCTCCATCTTCTGCTGTGTTGTAAGGAGCACACGAAGCCCTGCGCTTGTAAGATATTCAAGCCCTTCGAAATCCAGTATCAGTGTTTTAACGTCCCGGGGCATTTTTTCGATCTCGCTCTCAAGCTCCGGCGCGGTCTTGCTTGTTATCTTTCCCTCCAGGGACACTGTCAGCTCATCTCCGTTTTTGTTCCTGTTGATCGTAAGCATTCGCTTTCTCTCCTCTCTTTATCTCTATCCGTTAATAGTTATCGTCATCATGGTAAGATCGTCATCCTTCATGACCTCTTTGGTAAATTCATTCACATCTGAAAGCACACGCTCAATAAGAGCCTCAGGGTCAGCCCCATGGCACGTACTGAGGAGGGACAGCATCCGCTCCTTTCCATACGGCTCACCGTTTATGTTTTTGGCCATGGTCACACCGTCTGTGTAGATAAATAAGGACGAACCCTTTTCCATGGTAAAGGCGGTATCCGTATATTCCGCGCCGGGCTTAAGCGCCAGTACACTGCCATGCTCCATACCGACAAACCGGCAGTCTCCCCGGGGAGATATCAGTACCGGTTCCTCATGGCCCGCACTTACGCATCTGAATTCTCCCGTTGAGACAGTAAGGATACCGACCCACGCCGTAGCAGCCATCTCCGCCTGGTAATGGTCGCAGAGAAGATTGTTGATATCCTTAAGTATTTCCGACGGCAGACTTAAAACCAGCCGGCTGCGTCCCTGTATGCTGTACCTGACGATAGCCATAAACATCGACGCAGGCACACCCTTTCCGGCCACATCCACCATAACAAGGCACAGATGGTCGTCATCTATCATAAACACATCATAGCAGTCTCCGGACACCTCCGCAGCCGGAACCAGAACTCCGTAAAGGTCAAACTCGCTTCGATCCGGAAACAGCGGGAAATTACCGGGGATCATATCCGCCTGGATACGCTTCGCCACATCGATCTCCGTCTGAAAACGTTCCTTTTCGGCGGTAACGTCCACCAGCTTTTCTATATACCCTTCGGTCTTTTCCAATAATTCTGTGAAAGCCTTAGCCAGCACCTCTATCTCATCACCGGTACGATATATATCCTCCATCTTAAAATCCAGATTATTTCCGCTTATCCTGCGGACATTCTCAGTCATTACATTTATGGGATTGATGATCCTTCCGGATATCGAAAGGGCCGCAAGCCCCGCACATAAGATGAGAAAGAGCATGATGATCAGGGTGACAACACAGGAACGCACAAAGCTTTTCTCGTAGCCTCCCAGCGTATCCGAATTGACCTCATCTATTTTTTCAAGCAGGCTTTCAGTAGGCTTCTCCAATGTCGATTTTGATACGAACATTATCTGTGTCCAGTCCACCGTTTCCACAGGCGCATAGGAAGCATAGAATTCTTCGCCGTCCATACAAAGCTCTGTAAAGCCGACCTTGCTGGAAAGAGCCTGATCCACCAGCTTTTTCAGCTCCTCATTCTCAGTATCGCGGATATCCCCGGACAACATGTGATCCATTGCAAGCTCGCCCGAGGTTCTGGGTGAATATACGATCTGCCCGTCCCTGCTTATGAGTACGGAAAAGCCGTCATCCGCATATTCAACCTCCGAAACGAACTTCTGCAGGCTATCCAGTCTGATGGCCCCCTCCAGTACTGCCACCGGCTTGCCGTCAACGTAGACCGGAACTCCGAATGCCACCTCGCTCAGATCGTAAAAATAGCTGTGAACCGCTTCCGTGAAATAGATACTGCCTTTTTCGAGCGCTCCCTTATACCACTCCCTGGTTCTTGGATCATAGGTGCGCAATGCGCCGTCCTTTGAAAATTTCCTGTCAGACATCACGTCCATCATCAGAGTAAGACCGTTTGGGAGCGCGATCAGGCAATCCATGACAGAATCGCTGTTATCGCTTATTATCTTCTCCATAAGAGGCGCCAGGTTTGCAAGCTTTTCTGCCATACGCATGGCATCCGCATCCTTCAGTGCCTCCTCGTTTGCCGACATAAGCTGGAGAGCATATTTCCCCCCGTTATTCTTATCAGGCAAAGCTACCGGCACCTCTCTGTATTTATCGCTGTTTGCAAAAACATCCTCCACCTGTTCGGCAAGCGCATTAAAGTCGTGCCTCATCGTCCAGAATTCGCCATTACAGCGGTCCGTGGAAAGAAAAACGATCTGCTTAAGCCTTTCCTCCGTAAAGGACATCATGGATTTCTGTGATGAAGCCTTAATTGCCGCTATCTGGTTTTGTCCGGTCTCATTCGCAAGCCTTAAAACGGCTCCGAGCAGGATCACCCCCAGAATGGCAAAGCATACTATCGCGCTCACCACTATCAGTATTGCCATATTGAATATTTTTCTCTTCAAACCGCCTTCGGGAAACTTCAGATGTTTCATATCGGTCATTTCCTTCGCGGCTCAGAGATATTTAACAAGAGTAAGAATGTTCTTTCCATCTCTGTACTCGTAGCTCATCTCATCAGTATGCTCCTTCGCCAGATGTATGCCAAGACCTCCTGCACTGCGCTCTTTTGCAGGCAGGGTCATATCCGGCGTCTGCTGTTTTAACGGGTCAAAGGGGACTCCGCGGTCCTCAAAGGTAATCCTCGCCATCCGCGGCTTTGGAGTGATATTAAGAGTCACCCTCACCTCTCCGCTGCCCTCCTCTTCATAGGCATAACTGGCGATATTTATAAAAATCTCTTCCACACTTATATCCAGATCTATCTTCTTCTCCCTGTCGCAGCCGCATGAAAGCAGAAGCTCATCCATCCAGTCCGTAACCTCATCCAGAAGATCCGCCGAAGCTTTTAATCTAATGCTCTTACTGATCATGTTATTGTCTGCTGTCATATGAATCTCCGCTCTTTCATACGCCATTATATGTAACCGCCAACATCGTCAGATCATCAAACTGAGGCGCATCTCCCACAAAATCATCAACATCCTTTTTCACATGAGGAAGCAATGCATCCGGCGCATCCTCTTTATGAGAATTCAGTGAATCAAGCATGCGTTCAAGCCCGAAAAGCTCCTCCCCGGCGTTGGTAGCTTCCGGTACTCCGTCCGTATAGATAAAAAGAGTATCCCCCTTTTCAAGCCGCTGCACCTGATCCCTGTATTTTACGCCGGGATAGGCGCCGAGCACGAACCCATGCCTGGTCTCCCAAAGCTCATATTCTCCGTCTTTTTTTCTTACTGCGGGATCCTCATGCCCGGCATTTGCATAAACAAGCTCCCCCGTCGAGAGCGTCATGATCGCAAGCCACACCGTAACGAACATCATCTGCGCATTATTTTCGCAAAGGCCGGAATTTACATCTTTAAGTATGGCTGCGGGAGTGCCGGTGCCGTCATCGCTCATCACCCTTCCCTTTATCAGGATAAGTGATCTGACCATGAAAAGCGCCGCCGGAACACCCTTTCCGGAAACATCCGCCATTACCATGCACAGATGGTCATCATCCATAAGAAACGCGTCATAGAAATCGCCCCCCACCTCCTTTGCGGGATTCATGGAAGCATAGAGGTCAAATTCCCTGCGCCCGGGATAAAGCGGAAATACGCGGGGGAGCATACTCCTCTGAATACGGGCGGCGATGCCAAACTCGGCAGAAAGCCTTTCCTTATTTGCGGTAATATCCACCAGCTGATGTATGTAACCCTTTGTTTTGCCGCACTTTTCCACAAAGGTTTCCGCCAGGGTCTCGATCTCGTCTCCCGTACGGTAAGTGTCTTCCATACCGATATCAAAGTCGTCCCCGTTTATCCTTGTGATACTTCCGGTCATTACTCTTATCGGCTTTATGATTCTTTCGGACACATTCATCGCCGTGATGACCGAAAACGCTATGAGCAGCACCATGAATGCGATGGTGATGACCACGGCACGGTTTATGCTGTGCCTGTAGGATGAAAGCATATCATCCGTTACTTTATCAACCTGACTGAGCATGTAATCCGCCGGTTCCGAAAACTCTCTCTCGGAGACGAACATCATCTGCTTCCAGCCGATGGTCTCTATCGGGGCATACGCAACATAGTGTCTCTCCCCGTCTATTGAAATGCTGCGATAACCGTAATCATTTATAAAGGCAGCCTCCACCAGATCCCTGATCTCTCTGTTGTCCGAGTCCATCAGATTTGTGGTAACCCTTTTGTCAATAGCAAGCTCGCCGCTTTCCCGTGATGAACACACCAGCCTGCCTTCCCTGTCTACGATTATGGAAAACCCGCTCTCTCCGAAGGTCACGTCCTCAATGATCAGCTGCAGCTGTTCCAGCCTTATGGAGCCTTCCAATACAGCCCCAAGGCTTCCGTTTACATAGACCGGCAGACCGAACTCCACATCAGACATGCCCAGGGTCTCACTGTATTCCCTGGTGGAAACAAAGAAATCTCCCGTTGCAGTCGCGCCCTTCCACCATGGTCGTGTTGTCGGGTCATAGCTTTTGACGTTGCCGTCCTCATCAAATTTGATATTGGACATCTTGTCCATAACCAGAGAATGACCGTTCGGAAAGGCTATGATACAGTCCAGGGTAGAGCCTCTTTGCTCATCCAGGGTTTTTTTCATGTACGGCGCAAGGCAGGCCACCTTCCTTACAATGGATAAAGTCTCCTCATCGGACTTTGCCGTATCTGAGGTAAAGTGCTGCAGCACGTATTTACCCCCGTTTGCCTTTTGAGGAGGAAGTAAATCCCTCTCCGCATAGTTTTCCGGATGCTCGAAAATATCCTTTACCTGGTCTGCCAGCACCATTGTGTCATGGCGCACGGTCCAGAATTCTCCGTTTGTGCCTTTCGCCGCCAGATCCACGGTCTCAATGAGGCTTTGTTTGGTAAGCTTCATCATGGTATCCTGCGATTCCTTTTTTATGACCGCGGTATGGCTCTCCCCCGTATCATAGGCCAGCCTGCGAATGGAATAAAGCTGCAGCAGGCCCGGCACCGCAAAGGCAATAATGGACATAACGGCTATCATCACGGACATTATGAATATCTTGCCCTGCAGGCCTGAGTATCTCATTTTCCCTTTGTTGTTCAATCCTCCACCCTTATTGCCTTATCATACAAAGCCCGGGATAAAGGCCCGGAGCTATACATAAGCTTCAAATTATCGTATCTAATTTTAACACACTACGTTCATTTCTTCTACAATAACAGCTGTTTCCCGGATTTTATTTTCACAGAGGATTTTTTGTTATATAATGATGATGTCGGGGAAAAAAGGTGCGTCAGCACCTTTTCGGATACCGGGGCATAAACCCTGTTACGGTACTGTAAGACTGAAGAACACTTAGGGGAGGAAAGAATGATACTGTTTATTGATGCATGCGCAAGAGACTGTTCAAGAACAAGGGAGCTGGCCGAGGCGGTACTGGCAAACATACCGTATGCCGACCCGGAGGTGGAAAGGCTGTCCCTTTATGAGCTTAACCCAAAGCCCGTCACCGAAGAGATCACAAGATCGAGGGACAGCGCCCTCAAAACCGGAGACTTCAGTGACCCTTTCTATGATCCGGCCAGACAGTTTGCCCGGGCCGACACCATCATAATGGCCGCCCCCTACTGGGATCTTTCCTTTCCGGCCATACTCAAGGTCTATATCGAGAATATCAGCGTAAACGGAATAACCTTCAGATATGATGAAAACGGAGTTCCGCACGGTCTGTGCCGTTGTGACATGCTTTATTATGTGACCACCTCGGGGGGAGAGATCGGACAGAACAATTTCGGATATGACTACATAAAGGCCCTGAGCCTGGGGCTTTTCGGCATAAAGGACAGCATGTGCATCCGGGCTGTCGGCCTGGATCTTGTGTCCGTTGATGCCGAAATGGTCATGGACAACGCAAAAGCCCGGTTAAAGGAGCTTCTGAGGAAGGACCGGTAAACGGTCCTTCCCCTCAGGCTTTAATCGATCTTCCCTTCTTTGATAAGGGCGACCAGGACATCGGCGACCTGTGGGTCAAACTGCTTGCCCTTATTCTTTTCTATCTCGGCGAAAATATCTTCCTTGGTCAGCTTTTTTCTATACACTCTGTTCGAGTTCATGGCGTCATAGGAATCCGCAACACAGATCATCCTTGCTATAAGAGGGATATCCTCTCCGGCCTTTCCCGAAGGATAGCCCCTTCCGTCATATCTCTCATGGTGGTAAAGAGCCCCCTCATTAACGTCCTTAAGGCTCTTAAACCTGCTCAGGATCTGGCCTCCGATCACCGTATGGGATTTTATGACCTCAAACTCCTCATCCGTAAGCCTGCCGGGCTTTCTGAGTATGTTGTCCGGCACCCCGATCTTTCCGCAGTCGTGAAGCAGCGCCACATAATAGATCCTGTCAAGATCCTCTCCTTCATAGCCCATTTTCTCAGCTATAAGCCTGGTATAATCGGCAACTCTGTTGGAATGACCGTTTGTGTACTCATCCTTGGCATCTATAAAGCCCGTGAAGGTCTCGATAGACTCCTTTATGATCTCATTGTCCCGCTCATGCCTTTCGTTGTACTTTTTGATCTGTGACCAGGTGATCACGGCTATGCTCAGCGCTATCAGCCAGATTGTGAAAGCAACAATGGATATCCAAAACAGAGGTACGTTTTTCAGAAATCTGTGGAAGGTATAATCCATTTCGATGGTCGAACCGCTTATATCCTCACCGATGGCAGTATAAAGGATTATCCCCGGCACCGTCCCCTCAAAGGGCTCTATAGGTATCTCCATCGCGCTCATGCTGGAGCTTGGAAGATAGACAAGATAATCTCCGGGCTTCATGCGGATCAGCACCTCTCCGTCGACCGTTACCGTATCAAGGGCATAATCCTCCGGGTTAAACTCACGAAGATCCGGGACGGTTGCCACATATTCACCCCCCGCCTGCTTCTGGTGGAGCTCCAGTTCTCCGTTCCAGGCGGAGCTTAAGAAGGTTTCCCTTTCAAAGATTATCGTAAAGGTGAAATCGGATACCTCGTCCTTCGTATTGTTGGAGACGGTAAAGTCGTAGGTATAAGCCTGAATATTATGCTCTGTCAGGCCTAAATTTTCGGGGTCGTAAACCTTGGTCCAGGTACTGCCTCTCGGAACGGCATTTATGGATACCGGATATGTATCGACAACCTCCTCCGAAAACAGCGTCGGACCCGAAAAGCTCCGGTGATGCCTGGTCCTGTTGTAGATCTCGGTTTTTACCAGGCTCAGGACAAAAATGATAATGATCAGAGCCAGCAGAACACTATATAATATGATCGTTTTACCCCTTCTGTTTTTACGATCAAACATCAATGATCCTCCCCTTTCGATTCAAAAAAAGCGCCTTATCTGATATATATAAAGCGCCGTTGCCTCATCATTTACAATTTTTTATAGCATACCCTGAAAAAATAGTCAATGACGTTCTTATTGTTTATTATTCTTCATTATCCGCCTCATATATTACTTGAATTTTACAGCTTTGAATGGTATTTTG
>DNAD01000045.1 GCA_003484785.1 Lachnospiraceae bacterium | reverse complement strand
CTTACCAATAAGCTTTTTGGCGTGGGGCCTGACTGCTACGCAAACTATGCCTATGAATTCCGTTCCGCTCAGATGCGTGCCGTATGGGGAGACAAGGTGCTTGCCAATGCCCACAATGAATGGCTCAACACCCTCTTTACCCTGGGTATCTTCGGTTTCCTCAGCTATGCAGGTTTTTTTGCCGTTTCCTTTGTATCCTTCATAAACAAAAAAAGGGCTTATGCTCTTTCCATTGCCGCCGCTGCCGTCATAGCCGCTTATGCAGGGCATAATTTTTTCTGCTACCAGCAGGTTCTGTGCACGCCCTTTGTTTTTGCCATAATCGGCCTGTGCACTGCTATTGAAAAGAGCTTTCGCAGACGGAAGGGCGCATATCGGTGAGCGGGAACAGGCACTGAAAAAACTCCCGGGAAAAAACATATGTTATAGGAAAAATATTTGTTTTCAAAGTCGGGATTTTGCGATACAATGGGGAATAGCGGTGATTTGATTACTGCTCATACGCGCATTTCAATACAGGAGGTTTTACTGCCATGAGCAACAGTGTTAACGATGCTTCTATGAGTTCCAGCAAAAAAAAGCGTATAGAGAGACAGAAGAAGCATGAAAACGAGAAAAGAAAAAAGGTATTAAGCAAAACGATACTTCTCTGCATAGGAGTGGTTGCGGCGGTTGCCGTATGCTTTTTTGTGGTAAGAGGTCTTTATAAGTCGATAACAAAGGTTAAGCCTTCGGATGACTTCAGCGCCGGCCTTGCGGAGAATGGTTTTATAGACGGGGTTAAGGCTGCCGATTACGTTACCGGGCTTGATTATAAGAATATGAAGCTTGCCAAAGCTGACGTGGAATATACCGATGAGGAGCTTCAGGCGGATATAGATTCGCTTCTGGATGCCCATAAGGAGCTTAAGGAGGACGCTTCTCTTGAGGTTAAGGACGGAGATACCGTTAATATCGATTATGTAGGAACCGTGGACGGAGAAGAGTTTGAGGGCGGAAACTCAAACGGTGCCGGCTATGACCTTGAGATAGGCTCGGGAAGCTTTGTTGATAATTTTGAAGAGCAGCTTATAGGAACCCATCCCGGAGACAGTGTTACCGTTAAGGTGACCTTCCCCGACGATTATTCCTCCGAAGAGCTTCAGGGCAAGGCTGCCGAGTTTGCCGTAGACGTTCACGGAATATATGAGCTCAGAGAGTTCAATGACGATTTTGTGGCTGAGTTCCTTTCGGACGAAGCTTCCACGGCAGAGGAATATAAGCAGCATGTTAAGGATACGAAGTATGAGGAGAACCTTGAATCGGCCATAGAGGAAAAGATCACCGAGGTAAGCGTTGTTAATAATTATCCGAAATACTTAAAGCAGTACAAGAGCATTCAGATGTATCAGGATCAGCAGACCTACGAGCAGATGAATCAGATGTATCAGTCCTACTATGGAAGCGGTTTCTCGAGCTTCAACGAATATACCGGCATGACGGATGAGGAATATGAGGAGGATCTTGATACCAGGGCAAAGAATCAGCTTACCGAAAAGCTCGCATACCAGTATGTACTGGAGTCGGAGGGCGTATCCCTTACGGAACAGGACTACAGGGATTATCTGAAGGATTCCTACGGAAACGAGGATCAATTTGACAGCAACGTGGAGGAGTTCGGTCTTCCGTATCTCCTTTCCGAACAGCTCAGGCCCAAGGCGGTTGAGATCATCAAAAAGTATGTAACCGTGGAATAGATCATAATGAAAAAACCTGCGCCGGCAATCTGACAGTTGCCGGCGTTTATTTTCATTATTCTGCGCCGATTCCGCAGGAATCGTGCGCTTCGGGACAAGCTTCAGCTTGTTCCGATTCAGTCAGCTTGCTGACTGAATAATTTCAGACAGATAACGTAAAAGGAGGATGTGATGAGCTATATACCCCTCAGGGAGCTGGCAAATAAGCTTCATCTGCACAGCGGCGGGAACCTTTTTGTTACCTCGGATGTTAAGAGGCTTTTGTACAGTCTCGTGGAAAACGAAGACGAAACGGATCTGAATATCCTCATAGAAGGGATACAGGATATCCTGGGGCCGGAAGGCACCCTGGTCTTTCCGACCTTTAACTGGGCGTTCTGCAAGGGGACTGCCTATGATCATTATAAAACTCCCTGCAAGACAGGCTCTCTTGGAAAGCTTGCCCTGAAAAGGGATGATTTCAGGCGTACGAAGCATCCGATCTATTCCTTCGCGGTGTGGGGGAAGGGAACTGAGGATATGTGCAGCATCGATAACAAGAGCTCCTTCGGCGCAGATTCACCCTTTACTTATATGATGGAAAAGGATTTCAACAACCTCTTCATTGACAAGGATCTGCAGCATTCCTTCGTTTTCGTCCATTACGTGGAGGAAAACAACGGGCCCGTGCCCTACAGGTATCTGAAGGATTTTACGGCGGATTACACCGATGATAAGGGGGAAACCTCGGTGAGAACCTATTCCATGAACGTACGCGATCTGGATATGGACGTTCAGAACCGTATAGATCCCTTCGAGCCCGACTTTAAGGAGGCAGGGGTCGAGGAGGTATTCTTTATAAACGATATAGAATATAAGCTCATAAACCTGAAAGGCGCCTATCCGATAATTGCAGAGGACGTTATAAATAACAGAAGCAGGAAGGTCTGCTCCTATATTGGGCAGGAAGGTTAGAGGAAATGATCCGGTCAAAAATAAGACCTGATCGGCGCGAACTAAGGTTCGCACCTAAGTACGCGATCTGTAAACCGATCGGCGCAGGAAAGGAGGATTGTAGATGGAGGATAAAAATGTTCGTTTTCCCGAAGAAGGGAAGCAGATGTATGCTCTTGCCTCCGAGATCTTTCCCATATGCCGCAGCATTACGGGAAACGGTGTGAGACAGACCTTTGATATCCTGAAAAAATATATGCCCGATATAAAGCTTTACGAGGTTCCCAGCGGTACTCAGGTATTTGACTGGACAATCCCGAAGGAATGGAACATAGATGAAGCGTATATCGAGGATGAGAACGGGGAAAGGCTTATAGACTTTAAGGACAACAACCTTCATGTTGTGGGTTATTCGGTTCCGGTGGATGAGATATTAAGCCTTGAGGAGCTTCTGCCCCATATCTATACTCTGGAAGGACAGCCGGAGGTGATCCCCTATGTGACTTCCTACTATAAAGAGCGGTGGGGCTTCTGTATGACGCATAAACAGAGGCTTTCCCTGAAACCCGGAAGGTATCATGCAGTTATTAAATCGAGACTTGATAATGGCTCCATGACCTACGGAGAGATGTATTTTCCCGGGGAAAGCAGCAAAGAGGTCTTTTTTTCCAGCTATGTCTGCCATCCCTCCATGGCGAATAACGAATGCTCGGGACAGGCACTCGTCATCTGGCTGGCCAGATACATAAAGGAAATGAAGCACCGCAGATACAGCTACAGGCTGGTGCTGGCGCCGGAGACAATAGGGGCCATAACATATTTAAGCCGTAATCTGAAGGAGCTTAAGGAGAACGTAATAGCGGGGTTCAATCTTACCTGCGTAGGCGATGACAGGGATTATTCCATAGTACATTCCAGGTATGCCGATACCTACGCTGACAGAGTGCTCATGAACGTGCTCAGGTATCAGAAGCCTGATTTCGGGGAATATCCCTATATAAAGAGGGGCTCGGATGAAAGACAGTATCAGGCCCCCGGAGTGGATATACCGCTGGTATGCTTCTGCCGCAGCAAATATCATATTTATCCGGAATATCATACTTCGGCGGATGATCTCAGCCTTATAAGTCCCGAAGGGCTTGCCGGAAGCTATGACGTAATGGTGCAGTGCATAGAGGCGATAGAGAATAATGCAATTTACAGGGTGAACTGCCTTTGTGAGCCGCAGCTTGGCAAAAGAGGACTGATGCCCACCATCAGCAGCAAGGAGACTTATCAGGACACTCTGGCGCTTAAGGATGTGGTGGCATATGCGGACGGAAGGAATGATATAATAGAGCTGAGCAATATCATCGAGCAGCCGGTATATAGAATAACGAACGTTATTAATAAATTGGTAACAGCCGGTTTACTCGATAAAATATCAGAATAATCAAGGGTTTTCGGGATTGTTAAAACGAGATTTAATTAATATGGGCAGACGATAAATGGCATGCTTTACGCTGTCGGGAGAAGGGGCCGGAAAGGAGGAGCAAGGTGTCAAGAGAAGAGATAATGAAAAGAGTGACGGATATCTTCCGGGATGTCTTTGACGATGAGGAGCTGATGATATATGACAGCACCAATTCAGACGATATCGAGGACTGGGATTCACTTGAGCATATCGCTCTCATAGTTTCGATGGAAAAAGAGTTTGGCCTGAAGTTTGACATTAAGGAGGTCAATAAGCTTGAGAACGTCGGAGAGATGATCGACCTTATAAAGAAAAGGCTGGACGAGAAATGAACAGATATACCTACGATGAAATATACCCGGGACTTAAGGAAAGCTTTACGGTCAGGGTGGGCACAGAAGAGCTCGATTGCTTCCGGGAGCTGACCAAAGATACTAACCCGTTACACTGCGACGAGGATTTCGCGAAGGGAAAGGGGCATAAGGGCAGGGTGGCCTACGGAATGCTTACCGCCTCATATCTTTCAACCCTGGCGGGGGTATATCTGCCGGGAGAGAGGAGCCTCATCCATTCTCTGGACATAAAGCTTGAAGCTCCTGTCTATGAGGGAGATGAGCTGACTGTCTTCGGAGAGGTCACCGAAAAGAACGATACCTTCCGTTTTATAATCGTAAAGGTGCTTATCAAGAACCGGGACGGAAAGAAAGTATTGAAGGGGAAAATGCAGATCGGGGTTACGGAATAAACGGCAGTTTATTGATATTAACAGGAAATC
>DNAD01000183.1:739-2668 GCA_003484785.1 Lachnospiraceae bacterium | reverse complement strand
CTTTGGACCGTGATAGTAACGGGTTTTGTCATTATAGATCGCCTTCGAATAACCTTAGTTTACCAGAATGTGAGGGTCTTCGCAATGAGTCCTCTTGTTTGTTTCAGGGGTTTGGGTTATAATGTTATTTGGTTTTTCATGCCGGCAGTATCCCGAAGACTGTTTTATGATCGTATAATACGGTTGAAGGGTCGATATTCTCTTTATTTATTCCGGTTTTTGAAAGGGAAATATATGGATCAGAATAACAATTCCGGTGATTCCTATGAATTCATCTCTGAAACCATAAAAAAACGTCCGATCAACAAAAAAAGGGCCTTTTTAAAGTTCCTTTTTACTGTATTTCTGGCTGTTGTTTTTGGTATTGTTGCCTGCTTTACCTATGTGCTCCTTTTACCGAGGGTTCAGGAATTCATTTATGCAAATGAGGTCAATTTTATAAAATTGATGGATACTTCTGATCCGGATGAGCAGGAGCAGGAGCAGGAGGTTAAGCTTGCTGAATCTGAAGATCACGAAGAAACTGTCAATGAGGCCGAAAACAGTATTGAAACCGAACCTTCTGTTAAGGAAAAGGAAGAAAAAAAAGGAGAAGCTGAAGAAGAAAGTAGCGGAAATATCGAAAACAGCAGCGTGAAAGAGCCGGCAGAGCCCGCGGAGAATACCACAGAGCAGGCAAAGACAGATACTTTCGAAAGAGAACCTGAGGATATTAAAGAGGATATTTCCCTGAGTCAGGAAACTGAAACGGAACCTGAAGAGAAGGCGCCATCTGATCCCATGCTGACCGTGACCGGAGAATCGGTACAGGCCGGCGCTCCTTTGGAGAAGCAATTCGAGATCAATGATTATACGCTGCTTTATCAAAAGATCGGAAGCGTTGCGGATGAGGCCAGAAAATGCATAGTGACTGTTACCGCTATATATTCTGACAGTGACTGGTTTCAAAACATATATGAAAGCAAGCATCAGACAACGGGCGTGATCCTTGCCGATAACGGAAAGGAGCTTCTGATAATCGCAAAGACCAGCGTTATCGAGGATGCGGATGACATACAGGTTACCTTTTATGACGGGCTGAAGCTTTCCGGGACGTTAAAGAAATCCGATAAAAACACGGATCTGTCCGCAGTGGCGGTTGAGCTTTCTCAAATAGATGAGGAAGACCGTCATAATTATACGATGGCTGAGCTTGGAAACAGCAGATCCAGATCCATAAAAGGAAAGCCTGTGATAGCTCTCGGAGATCCGCTCGGAGTTAATGATTCCATGGCGATCGGCCAGATAACCTCCGGCTCTGTCGTGGTTGATAAGACTGACAGCAACGTATCATTACTTACCACCGATATCTATGGCTCTACAAACGCAAGCGGGGTTCTGTGCGACTTTGACGGGAAGGTACTGGGAATTATCTGTCATGACGGAAACACGCAGGATGTTAAGAATCTGATAAGAGCCTATTCCATAACGGATATTAAATCCACAATAGAAAAGATCCTGAATGGCCAGGATATTGCTTACCTTGGAATAGAAGGAACGGATGTGACCGATGAGATATCGGATACCTACGGGATCCCGAAAGGGGCTTATGTAACTCAGGTAGTTGTGGATTCTCCTGCCATGAAGGCCGGTATTCAGAACGGAGATGTGATCGTAAAGCTGGGAACAAAGGATATTAACTCATTTACGGATTATAAAGAGGCAATGCTTAAATCGCAGCCAAAGGACGCCACTACCGTTACGATAAAGAGGCTGGGGCGGGAGGAATATGTGGATATCTCTTATGAGGTAGTGCTTGGCAAACTGTAAAAGAAAGATCGTGTGCTGAATGAAATATATCAATGAACTTCATGAAAATGAAAATATAAAAGAGGTTTTCCTGGTAAGGCAAAGGACTTCTGCGGTTACGAAAAACGGCAAGCCTTATGA
>DNAD01000183.1:0-640 GCA_003484785.1 Lachnospiraceae bacterium | reverse complement strand
CTGGATTATGTTGAGATAACGGGACTGGTGAAGGAATTTAATTCCGCCCTTCAGATAAGCATTAACCGGGCAAGAAAGGTACATGAAGGAGAATACGACCCGGCGGACTATCTCCCTGTTTCACGCTTTGATATTGATTCTATGTACGCTGAGCTTCTGGCATATATAGATGGCATGAAGAATCCTTATTTAAAGAGATTATGCGAGTCTTTTTTCAGAAATGATAAGGATTTTATAGCAAGATTTAAGAAAAGCTCGGCGGCAAAATCAGTACATCATGGCTTTATCGGAGGACTTTTGGAGCATACTCTAAGCGTTACGAAGCTCTGCGAATACTATACCGGGGCTTACCCTGAGCTGAAAAAGGACCTTCTCATAAGCGTGGCAATACTTCATGATATCGGAAAGGTGAGAGAGCTGTCTGAGTTTCCGATGAATGATTATACCGATGACGGACAGCTTCTGGGTCATATAGTGATGGGAAGCGAGATGATATATGAAAAAATAAAGGGTATCGAAGGCTTTCCGGAAAGGCTGGCCAGTGAGGTAAGGCACTGTATTCTGGCTCATCACGGCGAATATGAGTTCGGCTCACCGAAAAAGCCGGCTCTGATAGAGGCTATGGCCTTAAACTTTGCCG
>DNAD01000003.1:751-6173 GCA_003484785.1 Lachnospiraceae bacterium | reverse complement strand
ATGCCCATGACCTCTCCGGTAGCCTTCATCTGAGTGTTCAGGCTGTTGTTGGCATCGGTAAATTTGTCAAAGGGAAACCGCGGTATCTTTGTTACCACATAATCAAGAGACGGCTCGAAGGACGCAAGGGTATTTACAAGACGGATCTCATTAAGCTCCATTCCCACGGCTATCTTGGCGGAAACCCTGGCGATGGGATATCCGCTGGCCTTGCTTGCAAGAGCCGAGGATCTCGATACCCGGGGATTGACCTCTATCAGATAGTACTGAAGAGATTCGGGATCCAGGGCAAACTGCACATTACAGCCCCCCTCTATCTTAAGAGCCCGTATTATCTTAAGGGCGCTGCTCCTCAGCATCTGGTACTCTTTATTGGTAAGGGTCTGGGAGGGACACACTACGATGGAATCCCCTGTGTGTATACCGACGGGATCCATATTCTCCATGTTGCAGATCGTGATGGCCGTATCGTTGTGATCGCGCATGACCTCGTATTCGATCTCCTTATAGCCCTTTACGCTCTTCTCCACAAGGGCCTGTGCTACGGGAGACAGCTCCAGCGCGTTTTTAAGTATCCTGCACAGCTCTTCCTCATTATCCGCAAAGCCTCCTCCGGTTCCCCCAAGGGTATAGGCAGGCCTTATCACAACGGGATAACCTATCTCCTTAGCAGCCTCAAGACCTTTTTTCAGCGTATTTACCACAACGGACGGCAGCACCGGTTCACCGATACTGATACAGAGTTCCTTGAACAGCTCCCTGTCCTCCGCCCTTTCTATGCTCTCGATGCCAGTACCGAGCAGCTCCACCTTGCATTCCCTGAGCACTCCCCTTTTATCAAGCTCTACCGCAAGGTTAAGCCCGGTCTGGCCGCCTATGCCCGCAAGCAGGGCGTCCGGCCTTTCCTTCCTTATTATCCTTGCGGCATACTCAAGGGTCAGAGGCTCCATATACACCTTGTCCGCTATGGCGGGGTCGGTCATAATGGTCGCGGGGTTTGAGTTGCAGAGTATCACCTCGTACCCTTCCTCCTTAAGCGCAAGGCAGGCCTGGGTCCCGGCATAATCAAATTCCGCAGCCTGCCCTATAACTATGGGGCCCGAGCCTATCATCATTATTTTTTTTATGGATGTATTTTTCGGCATTTGTCAGACACTCTCCGCATCTTTTCTTTGTATGAAGCTGCTTTCCTCCATAAGTCCGGTAAATCTGTCAAAGAGATATTCGCTGTCACAGGGTCCGGGAGCGCTTTCGGGATGGTATTGAACACTGAACACTCTGTCCTTTTTACAGCACATTCCCTCCACCGTATCGTCCAGAAGATTTACATGGGTTATCTCAAGCCCTGTTTTGGCAATGCTCTTTGCATCAACGGCATAGGAATGGTTCTGGGAGGTGATCTCTATCCTTCCCGTTTCCGTATCCATTACCGGATGATTCCCTCCCCTGTGTCCGAACTTAAGCTTATAGGTCTCTGCGCCACAGGCAAGCCCTATAAGCTGGTGTCCGAGGCAGATCCCGAACATCGGAAGGCTCCCCTTAAGCTTTTTAATTGTTTCGATGACAGGCCCCACATCGGCGGGGTCTCCCGGTCCGTTTGAAATAAAGATGCCGTCGGGGGACAGCTTTTTTATCTCCTCTGCCGTTGTATCATAGGGAAGCACCGTCACCCTGCAGCCGTGTCTGTTGAAGGTGCGCAGTATATTGAGCTTCATGCCGCAGTCGATGGCAGCCACATGATATTTAAGCTCCTCTGAGCCGAAAAGATATTTCTTCTTTGTCGAGACCCTGGCCACCGTATCATGGGAAAGCCCGGTTCTGTGAATCATCTCAAGCCCTTCGTCCTTTTTTGTGTCAGCCGATGTAAGAAATACCCTGCAGCTTCCGTATTCCCTTATGATCCGCGTAAGCTTCCTTGTGTCTGTTTGGGATATGCCCGGGATGCCGTACCTTTTCATCACGCTCCCAAGACTCTCATCGGAGCGAAAAGAGGAGGGCTCATCGTTATAATCCCGTACTATAAGGGCTCCGGCTGTGGGCCTTTCGGACTCATAATCCTCATTGCTCATTCCGTAATTTCCTATAACGGGATAGGTCAGGACAATGGCCTGTCCCGTATAGGAAGGGTCGGAGAGTATTTCCTGATATCCCGCCATGGAGGTATTGAATACCAGCTCAAGGACCACGTCCTTTACCGCCCCGAAGGAGCTTCCGTAAAGCTCTGTTCCGTTCTCCAGTATCAGCTTTCTGTCAACCTTTTTCATCATTGCATACTCATGTCTATAATTGATCTGTATATCCCATAAGGGATGCGTCCACCGCCGAGGCGGCCCTTCGCCCCTCGGCTATGGCCCAGACCACCAGAGACTGTCCCCGGTGCATATCTCCGGCCGTAAACACCCTTTCCCTGCCGGTCTCATACATCCCCTCCGCCGTGGCCACATTTGTCCTTTCGTTAACAGGAACCTTAAAGCCCTCTGTCACATATTTTTCAGGCCCCAGAAAGCCGGCCGCGATCAGCACCAGCCCGGCCTTCAGCTCGCCTTCGCTTCCTTCAACGGGAAGCATCTTAACCCGCCCGGTTTTTTCATCCTTTTCGGCCTTAAGCATTACCGTCTTTACGGATTTAATATTGCCTTTTTTATCCTTAACAAATTCCGTGACCGTAGTCTGATATATCCTGGGGTCCTTTCCGAACAGCCAAAGGGCCTCCTCCTGCCCATAGTCTGTTTTAAGTACCTTAGGCCACTCCGGCCACGGATTGGAGGATGTCCGTGTTTCACAGGGCTTCGGCATCATCTCAAGCTGGGTGACATTTTTCGCCCCAAGCCTTATGCAGGTGCCCACACAGTCATTTCCCGTATCGCCTCCTCCTATGACCACGACCTCCTTACCGGAAAGCTGCCCGAAGGAATAGTCCTTCTTTGCGATGCAGCCTTCGTGATCATAATCTGAATCCATGAGGGTCTTTGACACCTCCGAGAGAAAATCTACTGCAAAATATATTCCCTTGGCGTCTCTTCCGGCAACGTTTATGTCTCTGGGATTTGAGGCTCCGCAGGCAAGGATCACCCTGTCATATCCTTCAAGCAGCTCCTCCGGCTTAAGAGTCCTTCCCACATCCACACCGTATCTAAACTCTATGCCGCTCTCCTCCATGAGCTTAATACGCCGGTCTATTATCCTCTTATCCAGCTTCATATTCGGGATCCCGTATCTTAACAGCCCCCCGGCCCTGTCTCTTCTTTCAAAAACGGTAACCGAATGCCCTCTCCTGTTAAGATAGTAAGCCGCCGCAAGGCCTGAGGGGCCGCTGCCTACCACCGCCACTCTCCTGCCTGTACGTACCTTCGGCTCATCCGCCTTTACCAGGCCGTTTGCAAAGGCATATTCGATCACGCTTCGTTCGTTTTCCTTAGTGGAAACGGGCTCGGAATGGACACCGACGGTGCACGCCGCTTCACAGAGCGCCGGGCATACCCGTGAGGTAAATTCGGGGAAGCAGTGTGTCTTTGAAAGCCTGACAAAGGCCTGCTTAAAATTCCCGTGATATACGTAATCATTGATCTCGGGTACCAGATTATTCAAAGGACAGCCCGAAGCCATGCCCGCGATCATGATCCCTGCCTGACAGAAGGGAACGCCGCAGGCCATGCACCTGGCGCCCTGAAGCGCCTGATCCTTTGTACTCAAAGAGCCGTGAAATTCCTTAAAGTCCTTTATACGCTCAGCTGCCTCTCTGACCGGCCCCTCTTTTCTTTCGTACTCCATAAACCCTGTCGGTTTTCCCATCCTATATCCCACTCCCTTCTCCCAGGCTTGCATAGAAGGCCTCTATCTGCGCCTCTTCGTAAGACATTCCCTTTTCCTCGAACTGCCCCGTAAGGATCATGAGCTTTTTGTAATCACCGGGGATTATCTTCTTAAACTTCGGAAGGTATTCTTCAAAGTCCTCAAGGATACCGGCAGCCTTCTTCGAGCCCGTATTCTCAAGATGCTTTTCCAGCATACTTCTTAACTCGCTCCGGTCATTCTTGTTCTCAACACTCTCCATGAGCACCATCTCCTTGTTGAGGTTTCGGTACAGCGTGTTGTGTTCATCCAGTACATAGGCCACGCCGCCGCTCATTCCCGCCGCAAAGTTCTTTCCCGTCGGTCCTATGACGACCACCCTTCCGCCGGTCATATATTCGCAGCCGTGTTCTCCCACGCCTTCAACCACGGCACGGGCTCCGGAATTTCTGACCGCGAAGCGCTCCCCCGCCATTCCTTCAAAATATGCCTCCCCCGAGGTGGCGCCGTACAGGGCCACATTTCCGGCTATGATGTTGTTTTCCGCGTCATACCCGGCATCCTTGGGCGCCCTCACCACGATCTTTCCGCCCGACAGGCCTTTTGCCGTGTAATCGTTGCTGTCGCCGAAGAGGTTAAGGGTGAGTCCCTTTGGTATAAAGGCTCCGAAGCTCTGTCCTCCGTGGCCGTAACAGTCAATTATTATAGTGTCCTCCGAAAGCCCCTGCGGGTTATGCCTTGTGATCTCGCTGCCAAGCAGGGTCCCGAAGGTCCTGTCGGTATTTGTAAGCTCTGTCCTTAAGGTCACCTTTTTTTCCTTAAGGATCGCCTCCTTAATATCTTTGCGGCTTAAAAGCTCCCCTTCGTCCCTGGTCTCCGACAGCTTAAAGTCATAGGCCTTTCGGGGATCAAATACCCGCTCCTTTGTATCAATATATTCAAGTATCCCGGATACATCCATGAGAGATGCGTTACCTGAAAGATCCTCCCTTTTCTTTAGCAGATCGCTCCTTCCAACCATCTCGGAAACCGTCCTTACCCCAAGCCTTGCCATGTACTCCCGAAGCTCTTCGGCAATAAATCGCATGAAATTTTCAACATATTCGGGCTTTCCCGCAAACCTCCCGCGAAGCACGGGGTTCTGGGTGGCGATGCCAAAGGGACAGGTATCCAGGTTGCATAACCTCATCATCGCACAGCCCAGGGCTACGAGAGGGCCCGTTGCAAAGCCGAATTCCTCCGCTCCAAGCAGGGCCGCTATCGCAACATCCCTTCCGCTCATGAGCTTGCCGTCGGTTTCTATAACGACCCGGTCGCGCAGTCCGTTTCTTATAAGGGTCTTATGAGTCTCGGAAAGCCCCAGCTCCCATGGAAGCCCCGCATTGTGTATCGAGCTTATGGGCGCCGCTCCCGTACCGCCGTCATAGCCGGAGATAAGGATGACCTGGGCGCCTGCCTTGGCAACACCGGCGGCTATGGTACCCACCCCGGCCTCTGATACCAGCTTTACGCTGATACGGGCGTTTTTATTTGAATTCTTAAGATCATAGATAAGCTGGGCCAGATCCTCTATCGAATAGATGTCATGATGGGGCGGAGGCGAAATAAGGCTTACTCCGGGAGTGGAATG
>DNAD01000003.1:0-670 GCA_003484785.1 Lachnospiraceae bacterium | reverse complement strand
TCTCCGGGCTTTGCCCCCTGAGCCATCTTTATCTGTATCTCCCTCGCGCTTACAAGATATCTGCTCGTGACTCCGAACCTTCCGCTGGCCACCTGTTTTATGGCAGAGCTTCGGTCATTTGAGGTCCCCGCCGATTCGATGCGTTCATCGCTTTCTCCTCCCTCACCGCTGTTGGATTTTCCGTGAAGATGATTCATAGCGACGGCCAGGGCCTCATGCGCCTCCTCCGATATCGAGCCGTAGGACATTGCCCCTGTCTTAAACCTGGTCACTATGCTTTCAACGCTCTCGACCTCCGAGATGTCTATTCCCTTCTCCGGGAAATTAAAATCCATTACGCTTCTTATATAGCCGGTCTGCTCCCTGTCAACCATTTCGGTATAGGCCTTAAACCTTTTATAATCCCCCGAACGAACGGCGCTCTGCAGCATGTGTATGGTCTTTGGATCGTATCTGTGGGTTTCAGCGCCTGAGCGCATCTTATGACTTCCTGTGGAATTGAGGGTAAGATCCGTGGCAAGCCCCAGGGGATCAAAGGCCTTTGAATGCTGTTCGTCGGCTGCCGCGGCTATATCCTCAAGGGTTATGCCCCCTATTCTGCTGACTGTCTGCGTAAAATACTTTTCCGTCACCTTTTCCGATATACCGAGGCACTCGAATATCTTGCTGC
>DNAD01000251.1 GCA_003484785.1 Lachnospiraceae bacterium | reverse complement strand
AAATGTGAAAACGCCATACTGTCAGTTTTTCCTCAGATATACATCCTCGCGAAGGTGAAATCCGCTGTCGATTATGACACTGTCTATATTGTCCCGGTTTACCATCACAGGCTCTATATTTACAAAGGGGACTTCGTTTACGCCGTCATTTACAGTACCCGCTTCTATCGTATTTCCCCTGGCCAGGTCTATGGCACACTGGGCTGCCCGCCTTGCCAGCCTTTCGATGGGTTTGTATACGGTCATTGCCTGGGTGCCCTCCACTATCCGCTGACAGGCATCAAGATCCGCGTCCTGCCCCACGATGATAACATCCCCGGCCTTCCTTTTCTCCGCATAGTACCTTACAGCCTGTCCTGCCAGGGAATCATTTCCGCACATGACCGCCGCCACCCTGTCAGCCTCCTTCGGGTTTGAAGACAGATAATTAAAGGCTTCCTCCCCCTTCCATTCCGAAGCGTAGCAGGTATCAACTACCTCTATGTCCGTTCCGGCGATCCTCTCATCAAAGCCCTTGTTTACAAGGGAAACGTTATTATCCTTGGAGGGGCCGTTTATCTTGATTATGGGCCCGCAGCCTTTGGTGCCCTCGATGATGGCGTCTGCCATGAACCTCCCCACCTTTTCGTTATCAAAGGAGATGTAGAGATCCACGTCTGCGTTATTTACCAGCCTGTCGTAGGCGATCACTTTGATCCCCGCTTCCTTTGCCCGCTTTACCTCCCCGGTGAGAGCGCCGCTGTCAACGGCGATGATCACGATGACATCCATTTTTTTATCGATCAGATAACCGATCTGCTCCTTCTGCTTGTCAACGCTTCCGTTAGCGTTCTGAACGTTGACCTCCGCTCCCAGATCCCTGGCCGTTGACACAAAGATATCCCTGTCTCTCTCCCACCGCTCTATTATAAAGCTGTCAAAGGCTATCCCGATCCGGATATGGCCGCTGTCAGACCCCGAATCATTATTTTCCGCGGTTTTTTCCCCGTCCGCACCGCAGCCTGTTAAAAACATCATATATATTATAATAATGAAGATCATTTTCTTTTTCATCATGCTACTCTACCGGTTCCTGTATTCTCTGGGGGTGACTCCCACCGTCTTCTTGAATATCCTTGAAAAATAATTGGGATCTACATAGCCCACGGCCTGCCCTATCTCTCCGATAGGCATCCGGGGATCCATGATAAGCTCCTTTGCGTGATCTATCCTTGTCCTTGTAAGATATTCAATAAAGGTTTCGCCTGTTTCCTCCTTGAACATCCTGGAAAAATAATAGGGGCTTACATCTACGCTGTTTGCAACATCATCCAGTGAGATATCCCTGGAGTAGTTCTTTTCGATGTACTGCCTGGCCTGTGAGATCACACTGATGATCTTTTCCTCCTTCTTGCAGGTAACGTTTGCGGCAGCCTCCTTAAGCTTTTCGACGAACCAGAGCCTGACCTCGTTCATGTCGGAAAAGCCGGTTATTGTCGGCAGGTAATCGGACCGGTAGGTAAATACATACAGCATTCCTCCGGACAGATAGGCAAGCCTTTCTGCCCACAGCACAAATTCCAGACACTTAAGCTTGATATCCGTCAGTCTTTCCGGATAGGTCTGCTCCATCCAGGTAAAGAAGCTGTCGGCACATTCCTTTGTCTCCTTTAAGTTACCGCTCTCCACCGCAAGAAACAGCTTTTTTTCGATCTCCACGGGGTAATCCGGCTCGTAGGCGCAGCCCACGGAAAGATCCCTGGCATGGGCCACTCCCTGCTTTGAAAACCTGAGAGCCTCGAGCGCCTGTCTGTAGGAATCAGGAAGCTCCGGAAGGGATTCGATACCCCCTATGCCTATCTTGAACTTAACCCCTGTCCTTTCCTCAAGCTCGTGGCGCATGATCTCGCACTTTTCTATAATGGCTATCCTTTTCTCATATTCGGTCTCGTTTTCCGATACCGGGATAAAGCAGATTATCTTATTGGAAAGAAGGGGGCCGATAACGCAGTTCAGCTTTGACTTTATGATCTCCCTTATCTTTGTGTAATGCTTCTGAAGCTTAATGCCGCTTCCAACCGGATTTGAAAGCTCATTTCCGTCATCCTCTTCTCCCCCTGCTGCCACCAGCATATAGCCGTATTCCTCCTCGATGCTTAAAAGTTCCTTATACTTCCTGGCATCCTCGGCGTAATTTTCCTGAAACAGCACGGAGTAGATGAAGCCGCTTTCAATAACTGGCGTTACGGTTTCTATCTTCTCCCTTATCAGAAGCTCCCGCCTGCGGTTTTCCCGCTCATGCCTGATCTTGTCCATCGCGCGCTTTAAAACTGTCTCGATCATCTCCCTTGTAAAGGGCTTGTTCAGATATTCAAGGACTCCGAGGCCTATCGCCTCCTTCGCGTAATCAAATTTGTCATAGGCACTCAGCACAATGAAGATTATGCCCGAATTAAACCTTTTGATCTCCTTCATCGCCTCGATCCCGTTAATACCGGGCATCTGGATATCCATAAAGGCAATATCCGGCTTGAAGGACTCCGCCAGCTCTATCACCTGTCTGCCGGTCTTTGCCGTTTCCACCTCAAAAAGCCCTTCAAAGCTCTTATCGATTATAAACCTGAGAGAATCGATCACTATTCCCTCATCGTCCGCAAGCATTATCTTATACATTATATTCCTTAACCGGGATATGGATCCTTACGACACATCCCTTATCCTTTCCTTCACTGTAAATATCCAGAACCCTTTCCGTTCCGTAAAAAAGCTTAAGCCTTGATATGACATTGCTAAGGCCAACCCCGTTGGAATCTGCCTCCTGCCTTCCTCTTTTCCCCGACATGACCTCCTCGATCCGCTCCCTGCTCATCCCGGCGCCGTTATCCATGACCTCTATCTCTATGGATCCCTCCTCCCTGTATACAGAGAGCCTTATCAGCTTTTCCCACTCTATATCCCTGACCCCGTAGTTTACCGCATTCTCTACTATGGGCTGGATTATCATGGCGGGAACGGTCACCTTTTCGCATTCCCTGTCTATATCCTTTTCAAAATGGATCTCTCCGGAAAACCGGACGTTCAGGATATAGATATAATTATCCACCAGCCTTATCTCCTCCTCCAGGGTGGTATCCTTATCGCTTCTGTTGATCTTGTATCTGAAGAAGGCTGCCATATTCTGTATATAATCGCAGGTTCTGTCGGCATTTTCAAGCATTGCAAGCTGGGCCCCGGCATTTAAGGTATTAAACAGGAAATGGGGATTGATCTGAGCCTGCAGATATTTAAGCTCAGCATCCTTTAAGTGGCTCGCCATCATAAGCTCCCTTTCCTTAACGGGATCCATGATATTCTTTGTTATTACCGTGGTAAGCACGATATTTATAACTGCAACGCTCAGAAGGATCAGTATGGTCACAAACTCAAGATATCTCAGTGACCCGTGAAGAGTTTCGTAATTTCTGGAATTATGCCTGAACTGCTCGTTATTGAGGCTGTAGATATAGGCGTTTATGTATCCGTAAAGCTCCTCGGCCTCCTCGTAGGATACGTTGTATTTCTCCACCACCCTTCCCCGCTTTGCCTGTACCGTATCGGTAGTTATCTCAAGATAGGTAGATGAAAGATTGTCTATATTTTCAAGCACTATAGCAGTCGCTTCCGACAGGCCGACGCTTTCCATGCTCTTTACCATCACGGTCTGCAGATCGTCCCTGTATTCCTGTTCGTAGGCATAATAGCTCTCGATGGAATCCGTGGATTTGGTATTGAGGTATTCGGTCATGCTGCTCTGTACCCGCTCCAGCGAATCCGACAGCTCATTTATCAGAACATTGGTCTCATAGGCGCTGTTAAGCTCCTCCGTTATGCCGTTAATATTTACGAACAGCACCATATTGACAACAATGACCAAAAGCGAGGTCGTAGCATACAGAAGGACCAGCTTATCCTGTACCGACCAGAGTCTGCCCCCCTGAGACTGTTCGGTCATATCGGAAATGGGTCGAAGGGGGTATGCCTTATTATCATTCATCGGCGGCCTCCTTTTCAAGATACTTCGAAACATTATCCGCGGTTATTACCTCTATATCGGCGGGCATATATTCGTTTACAAAGCCGTATCTTTCATACTCCCTCATGGCATCAAAGCAATAGCGCCCCATCTGCTTCGTATCCACTGTGACAGTAGCCGAAAGAATGTTCTTACTTATATCCTGCAGTATGGTATTATTCGTATAAAATCCGTAAAGATCCGTTTCGCCCACGCGGTTATAATCAACAAGTGCCTGCAGGGCGCAGGTCGTATACAGCTCGTTTAAACAGATCATTATGTCGGGAAGGGGTTCGTCGCTCATGATCAGGCTTGAAATGCTCTCTTCGGCACCGAAGGTTGAGGTTTCCGAGACCGCCATTGTCCCGAGTCTGAAGTATTTGGAGCTTTCGGACTTGTTCAGGGTATCCCTGATGCCCTGGAATATGGTGTTCTGGCCTGTATTGTCGGTATCCTGCTTCATGAGAATAAGCACTGTCTGGGGCTCATCCTTTATCTGCTTAAGGATCTCCTTGCCGTAATTCTGTCCCACGTCATAATATCCGAAGCCCACGAAGGACTTGCGGCCGGAAGAGGTATTGTCGCTTCCCATGGTGATCACGGGGATCCCTTCGGAATTTGCCCTGTTTATAAGCTTTGTCACCTCTTCGCTCTCATCGGCCTCGAGGATTATCCCGTCCACCTTTGCGTCTATTGCGATCTCAAGAAGCTCATTTCTGGTATACTGGGTATTTAAATTTCTTCCCATAAATTCAAGGTAATCTCCGTCCGAAAGAAAGGCCTCGCTTGCGGCCTCATATACCGCGTTGTTAAAATTATCCCGGGCCTTTGAGCAGACAAAGGCATAGTGCCTTTCAAAGGAGGGGGCGCTCTGGGAGGCGGCGGGAAGCGTCTTTAACTGATACCTGAAAAAGACTATGCTTAAGATAGTCGCTATCACCATCACCGAAAGGCAGATCGTCACTATATAGGTTATTTGTCTGTTGTTCTTCAGATTCATCATTGACGGAGATCGCTTTGCGTTCCTGAATTGCGCGGGCGAT
>DNAD01000325.1 GCA_003484785.1 Lachnospiraceae bacterium | reverse complement strand
CCTTTTGGGCTGTGATAGTAACGGAAATATTATTTTTTGTTTAGAAAAGAAGGAGAGAGGATATGCTTTCGAGAGCGGAGAGAGTAGAGAGAACACTGGTGCATAAGGGAGCCATAGTTGATTTTTACCGGGATACGATGCAGCTGCCGGACGGAAGGACCGAGTATTTTGATTTTATCGGCCATAAGGGGGCGGCGGCTGTGGTACCGGTCCTGCCGGACGGAAGGATACTTATGGTAAGGCAGTACAGGAACGCCATAGATGACTATACTCTCGAGATCCCTGCCGGAGGAAAGAACGGTGCAGATGAGCCTACTCTTGACTGTGCCTGGAGAGAGCTGGAGGAGGAAACGGGCTACAGAGCGGACAAGAGTGATGTTTCATTTCTGCTTTCCCTGTATACTACGGTAGCCTTCTGTAATGAAAAGATCGATATCTACCTGGCGAAAAATCTCGAGAAGACCAGCCAGCATCTGGATGATGATGAGTATATCGATGTTTCGGCTTATACGACAGACGAGCTTACGGATATGATAAAAAAAGGAAGGATAGTCGATGCAAAGACCATAGCGGCTGTTCTTGCCTATAAAAGCTTCTGTACCTGAAAGCACAGCCTTCGGTGAATCAGGATGCGGGAAATGCGGCACGGCTTTGAAGGTAAACGTGGAGTATACATAACAGTTCGGTCGTTATTTTTATGTTACCCGGAAATATTCTAAAATTTTTATAATATTTTTCTAAAATACAACATATTGCCCCTGAAGAGACCGGGTCGGACGACATGTTGTATTTTATTGGATTACGAGGGCTTTTTCCTGCGCGGATACGGGAATTTTAAGATTGCAAATATTCAGGATTCTGATTATAATGTAACGAGTGACGGGGAGTTTTTCATTTTCATGTCCCAGTAAAGCTTTTTTTGCGGGGGCATTACGAATGGAAGGCTTTTTTATTGCATGGAAAACAGGATCACTGAATTCATAACATATTTACATAATACCAAAAAGACCTCAGAAAACACTGAACTGTCATATAAGCGCGATCTTATCAAGCTTCAAAAGTATCTGAAGGAAAGAAATATCGACACAGATGACGTGGCCGGGATAACCGATAAGGATCTTGCCGCTTATATAGGTTCGCTCACAGAGCAGGGCTTTAAGGCCGCTACGGTATCCCGAAACATTGCCTCCATCAAGGCTTTTTTCGGTTATTTAAAGAAGATGGATATCATCGGTACTGATCCTGCAAAGGATCTTAAATCCCCGAAGATCGAAAAGAAGCTTCCCGAGATACTTACCATGGAAGAGGTGGTAAGGCTTCTGGAACAGCCTAATGCCGATACCCCCAAGGAGGTGCGGGACAAGGCGATGCTGGAGCTTTTGTATGCCACGGGAATAAGGGTTTCCGAGCTTATCAACCTTTCGCTGGATGACGTAAATATTAAAATGTGCTATATAATGTGCAGGGATGAGAGCAAGGAGAGGGTGATACCCTTCGGTAACAACGCCAAAGAGGCCCTTATGCGCTATATCAAGTCCTCAAGGGATACGATGATAAACGATAAGGAGTCAAAGATCCTGTTCGTAAACTGCTCGGGCAGCCCGATGAGCAGGCAGGGCTTCTGGAAACTGATCAAATTTTACGCAAAGAAAGCAGGGATAAAGGGGGATATCACGCCCCATACCTTAAGGCACTCCTTTGCTGCGCACCTTGTTGAGAACGGGGCAGATCTAAGGGCTGTTCAGGAGATGCTGGGGCATTCCGATATATCCACGACACAGATCTATGCAGCCATGAATCACAGCCATATCAGGGAGGTCTATTCAAAGGCCCATCCGAGAGGTTAGGAATATGATAGTAACTGATCTTCATCTTCATTCCTCCCACTCAGGCGATTGTAAAGAGCCGATGGAGGCTGTCGCCGAGAGCGCCATCGAGCTGGGGCTTAAGGAAATCTGCTTTACGGAACACTATGATATGGACTATCCACAGGAAGAGGATTGTGACTTTACCCTGGATACGGATGAGTATCTTAAGCATTTTAAGAGCTGCAAAAAAAGCTTTGAGGGAAGGATAAAGCTGTTATTCGGTGTGGAATTAGGGCTGCAGCCGCATCTTGCAGAGAGCCTTCGGGATTATTCCGCCTCATACCCCTTCGACTTTATCATAGGCTCCTCCCACCTGGCAAACGGGAAGGATCCTTATCTGCCTTCCTATTTTGAGGGAAGGAGTGAGAGGGAGGCCTATCTGGAGTATTTCGAAAGCATCCTGGAATGTGTGAATTGCTTTGATGATTTTGATGTATACGGTCATCTCGACTACGTCGTAAGGTACGGGCCCAACAAGGATAAATACTATTCCTACGGAGCGTACGCCGAGGTGCTCGATGAGATCCTTAAAAAGCTTATTGAAAAGGGTAAAGGGATCGAGGTGAACAGCGGAGGCTTTGCACACGGTCTTGACCATCCGAACCCCAGGCAGGAGATACTGAAACGATACAGAGAGCTTGGGGGAGAGATCCTTACAACAGGTTCCGATGCCCACAGCGCGGGAAGAGTAGGCTACAGGTTCGGTGACCTTGAAGAGCTGATTAAGGGCGCGGGCTTTGAATATATCACGGTTTTCGAGAACAGGAGACCGCGGTTTCTGAGACTTGGATGAGGATCTCAGGCCATAAAGAAAATGTTATCGGATGAGTTTATAAACCTGTATGATGACGAATTATAAAAAAAGCATAAAAACTTTAAAAAATTGTTAAATTTTACAATTAGTTAAAAATGCTCTTGTATTTCAGGGGCTTTTTGAGTACAATGTGTTAGGCGCAAGCTACGCGGTATTTCATGAATTAATTTATTTAGGAGGAATCAGATATGTCAGTAAAAGTAGCAATTAATGGTTTCGGTCGTATAGGTCGTCTTGCTTTCAGACAGATGTTCGGAGCAGAGGGATACGATGTTGTAGCTATCAACGATCTTACTTCACCTAAGATGTTGGCACACCTTCTTAAGTACGATTCTTCGCAGGGTAAGTATGCAAAGGCTGATACGGTTTCCGCAGGCGAGGATTCCATCACTGTTGACGGCAAGACTCTTAAGATATACAAAGAGCCCGATGCAAATAACTGCCCCTGGGGTGAGCTTGGCGTAGACGTTGTTCTTGAGTGCTCAGGCTTCTATACATCCAAAGAGAAGGCTCAGGCTCATCTTAACGCCGGTGCAAAGAAGGTTGTTATCTCCGCTCCTGCAGGAAATGATCTTCCTACCATCGTTTACAACGTTAACCATCAGACCCTTACAAAGGACGACAAGATCATTTCAGCTGCTTCCTGTACTACAAACTGTCTTGCTCCCATGGCAAAGGCTCTTAACGACCTTGCTACCATCAAGTCAGGTATCATGAGCACTATCCACGCTTACACAGGTGA
>DNAD01000145.1:8318-9186 GCA_003484785.1 Lachnospiraceae bacterium | reverse complement strand
TCTTTGTCTGACATATCATTTTTATACAACCCTAAAGCTCCAGATATTTCGATTCGAAATCCGCCTCAGGCATGGGCCTGTCAAAATAATAGCCCTGAATGCTCCTTACCTTCATGTCGGAAAGGCAGTCAACCTGCTCTTCTGTTTCTATTCCCTCCACACAGAGCTTTATCTTAAGCTTTTCAAACAGCTCTCCCGCGGTGCGGATAAAGGAACGGGCGTAGGCATCCTTTGTCAGGTTTTTAACAAAGTCCTGACCTATTTTTACCGTATTGACAGGAAGCTCTTCGATCCGTTTAAAGGACAGGTTTCCGCAGCCGAAATCGTCAAGGGCGATCTGGCAGCCTAAGCTCCTTACCCCGTAAAGCACCTCCTCAAGCCTCTCAAAATAAGGAGGTTCAAGGATATCCGATATTTCCACCACAAGGTTCTTTGGATTTACGGCAGTATCCCTTAAGGCAGCGGCGAGCATCTCCGGAAAGCTCTCCTGCAAAAGCTCCTCCCCGGAAAAATTAAAATGTGCCTTGAAATAGGGATGCCCGGTCTCGTTCCATTTTTTAAGGCTTTTTAAGGTCCTTCTGAGAAGATGCGCCCCTATGGGTACGATGATCCCCGTCTGGGTCGCATTCGGAAGAAAGTTCGCAGGTTCTATAAAACCCAGGGAACTTGAGTTCCACCTCATCAGAGCCTCAACCCCCGCGCATTTATTGTTCCTCTTAATATCTATGATCGGCTGGTAATATATCACAAACTCCTCAAGCACCCTGGGATCTATGTGAATATTGCCGAAATCTTTGACGGCGGGATGAACCGGTGCAGAAGCGGACACTCCCTTATCCTCCTCCTCCGTCTCCTCCTGCTTTTTCTG
>DNAD01000145.1:4128-8245 GCA_003484785.1 Lachnospiraceae bacterium | reverse complement strand
TCTAAAGACCCGGTTCTTATCTCCTCGGAAAAGTCCTCCTCCATCTGCTTGTTTACAAAGATCAGCTCTCCGGTCTGCTTATCCTTTACGCAGATATAGCTTCCCACGTTGTTAAGGATGACCTTCAGTGATACGTAGGAGGAGGTAAGAGCCTCCTTGTTCATTCTCTTGTCATAAATACTCTGCAGTATCCTTGCCGCGTCCCCGAAGAACTTTATGTCCTCCCTCTCCCAGAGTCTCGTGGGATCGTTATCCGCAAAGACGATATAAAGGCTCACCTTCCTCTGCTGTCTCGCCGAAAATATCGGAAGGATCACAAAGCCTATTATTCCGAAGGACCCAAGCCACAGCCTGAAATCATAATCTATCTCGGTCCTTGAGGATACCACCATCGGCTTTGACCCGACCTGTGCTGCATACTTAAGCACCTCTGATCTGTTGACCCTTTCAATTACGGGATCCGCGTTCTCAGACCTGTATTTTCCCTTAACCTCTACCGTACTCCTTTCGGGATCCGGAGCAAAAATATAGGTATGGGATATCCCCGCGCACTCTCCGGATATCCTGGCCAGCTCTGTGCAGATATTTTCAAGGCTCTCGTCCGAATCCAGAAGCTCAAGTATCCTGCTCATGGCCTCGGACTGCTTTTCGGCAGCCGCCAGAGCCCTTTCGTTTGCCTTAAGCTTATCGGCCGTAGCCCTTTCGTTCTCCAGGAGCGAGGTACTGTTATATATCCTGTTATATATCTCCCTCAGAAAATCCAGGCCTCCGAAGAAGATATTTTCATCCACCACGGATCTGATGTTAAAAACAGCATCCTCTCCGTCGGGGTCATAATAGATCGCGCAGACGATAAAGCACAGCACCGCTTCCTTGCCCGACTTGATGGCAACGGCCGCTATCTTCATATTGGAAAATTCCGTATTCTCTACGATCTGCTCCTCCAGCCTGGTCTGCATCACCCTTTTATAGAGATCCTCTATCTGATCCTCGTTCAAAAGCTCCGCCACCCGGTTGGTCTCCCGCATATCCCTTCCGGAAATATCGGTGATCTGCCTTCCCTCTCTGTCAATGGCAAACAAAAACAGACCGGAAACGTCCGCAAAGTAATCCTGGTCTCTTTGCAGCAGATTCCGATCCAATATCATCGAACTGTTTTTCGCCGGTTCTGAATGCCCCTCTGTCCCCATGTTTTTTCCTCCGCGCCGATCCGGTTAACCGGATCGTTCGCTTAAATTCAAACTTAAGTCTGAATCGATCCGGCCTGTTTCTTATTGATCTTTCTGTTAAACAGGTGTATCCCGATCAGGGTGGATATCAAAAGATACAGAAATCCCAAAAAGATGGTAAGCGGAATATTTCTGGCCGGATCAGCCGGATAAGGTATCAGCGAAAAGAGCTGTGTCACCACCACTGTCCTCAGCTTCCTGAAGGGCTCAAGCTTAAAAGGCTCCGCCGCAAGCAGCATGATAAACCTTTCGAACAATACGGTAAGCCCCAGATAGCAGAGATACGGCTTAAGCTTCCCCCCCTTGTCAAACATGAACAGAAACATATTGCTTATCCCGATCCCCGCAAGCCACAGCGGAACCGCGTACAGCATTTTCTCAAAAAAATCCTTTATCTCGTAAAGCCCTATCGAGCCCTCGGAAAAATGGAATATCATCGTTATCCCCAGAAAAACAGCCAGGGTTATGACAAGAAACAAAAGAGCCAGAAGGATGGAAGCCAGCAGCTTTACGAGATATACCTTTGTCGGGCTCATCCCCTCACGAAGCATAACATTGTTATCTTTACTCGGATATTCCCTGCCGAAGACCATATCCGCGATCAGGATACAGGAATAATAGGGAATGAAGAAGCACCAGGTGGCATAGGTCATTATATTGTATGCAAAGGTACCCTCATTACTTCCGTATATGCTCCGAAACGCGATCACAGCCACGTTTGAGAGTAAGCAGAGAGCAAAGATCCCGATAAGATATATCTTCGCAAGGGGAGTCTTTCTCCCTGCATTAAACTCTTCTATTATATAACTTCCCATTTAAAGCTAATTTGCCTCCGTGAAATAATTCGGCGCTTCCTTCGTTATCTGGATATCATGGGGATGGCTTTCCTTCAGTGAAGCAGCGGATATCTTGACAAATCTTCCGTTTTCCTTAAGATCCTCGATCGTCGGAGTGCCGCAGTATCCCATGCCTGAACGAAGCCCTCCGATAAGCTGGAAGATCGTATCCTCCACCGTTCCCTTATATGCTACTCTTCCCTCAACCCCTTCGGGCACCAGCTTCTTTGCATCGTCCTGGAAGTACCTGTCCTTAGAGCCGTTCTCCATTGCCGCGATGGAGCCCATTCCGCGGTATACCTTATATTTTCTTCCCTGATACAGCTCAAAGGTTCCCGGCGATTCATCACAGCCCGCAAAAATACTTCCCATCATACACACGTTTGCGCCCGCGGCTATTGCCTTTGTCATATCTCCCGAAAACTTGATGCCGCCATCCGCGATTATGGGGATATTATATCCCCTGGCAACCTCATACGAATCCATGATGGCAGATATCTGAGGAACTCCGATCCCTGCCACAACTCTCGTGGTACAGATGGAGCCGGGCCCTATTCCTACCTTCACCGCGTCACACCCGGCCTCGATAAGCGCCCTGGTTCCTTCCCCCGTTGCCACGTTTCCGCCTATGAGCTGGAGATCCGGGAATTCTTTCTTTATCATCCTTGCGCACTTAAGTACATTTTCCGAATGGCCGTGGGCGCTGTCCAGCACCACCACATCCACCTTTACGTTTACAAGGGCCTCCACCCGTTCAAGGACATTTGCGGTTATGCCCACTCCGGCGCCGCACAAAAGCCTCCCCATCTCATCCTTTGCCGAAAGAGGATATTTTATCTGCTTCTCGATATCCTTGATGGTGATCAGCCCCTTAAGGCAGAAGTTTTCATCCACGATCGGAAGCTTTTCCTTGCGGGCTTTGGCAAGTATCTTCTTGGCCTCCTCAAGAGTTATGCCCTCTCTTGCGGTTATAAGGTTCTCGGAGGTCATGCACTCCTTTATCTTTCTGGAGTAATCGGTCTCAAACTTCAGGTCACGGTTGGTGATTATACCCACCAGCTTCTTGTTTTCCCCTTCTGTTACAGGCACTCCCGATATCCTAAACTTTGCCATCAGATCATCGGCATCCTTCAGGGTATGCTCAGGTGAGAGATATATCGGATCGGTGATAACTCCGTTCTCGGAACGCTTTACCTTGTCAACTTCGTCTGCCTGTTCCTCAATGGACATGTTTTTGTGAATTATCCCTATACCGCCCTGCCTTGCCATGGCTATTGCCATCCGGTGTTCGGTAACGGTATCCATACCCGCGCTCATCATCGGAATGTTGAGACTGATGGAATTAGTCAGTTTTGTCGAAATATCCACCTGGTTTCCCACCACATTGGAATAACCCGGGATCAACAGAACATCATCAAAAGTAATGCCTTCCGAAACTATACGACCCATACAGAACCTCGCTTTCTGAACTTTTTATTTTTTAGTCAACGTCAATAATGAATCGGCGTTTACTGCATTTTATGATAAAACCTTTCTGGGCGCCACCAGCTTTATCGCCTTGAGCATCTCCTCATTAGGCTCAAGCTTGACGAGCATCTCCGTCTTTTCATCATGATAGGCCAGGTAATAGGGCTTGTGTCCCTCTCCTTCCATGCCCGAGCTGTAGTCCTTTATCTGCACGTTCCTGTTTAAGTAAGAATCAAATTCATGGGAAGAAGCCGGCGCAAGAAGCTCCATCTTTATAAGATCCAGTACCAGCTCCTTTTTTCTTTTCTGCTTGGACATGATCTTATCGATGCTTATCTCCTTGTCAAGATAGAGATATTCATATTCTATGCTGAGCATCGGAAATACAAAGTATCCGGCCAGAACCCCGATTATCACTCCGATGATCAGCATAAAGGGGATCGCAAAGGACAGTATCAGGCAGACCGCGCATAAAGCGATCATCCCTCCCTTAATAAGGATACTGAAGGGATTGGGCTTTCTCTCTACCAGACATTCAACATATGTATCGTTCATCTTATATCAAATCCTCCACCGCGCCTCTGC
>DNAD01000145.1:0-4058 GCA_003484785.1 Lachnospiraceae bacterium | reverse complement strand
CTTGCGGATCGTGCCGATCTCAACCGGCCGTCAGCAATTCGCAGATCCTGTCCACCGTTTCGGGCTCAAGATCCGGATAAAGCGGAAGGGTAAGAACCTCCCTGCTTGTCTTAAGAGCCTGAGGCGTCATTTCCGGGTCAAATATTCCTCTGTAACAATCAAAGGCGTTCGTGATCGGATAAAAATACTTCCTCGGATAGATTCCCTTTTCCTCCAGGCGTCCGGCCGCCTCATCTCTGGAAAAGCCGCACTCCTCCTCTTTAAACAGCACCGGATAATAGGAATAATTAGAGATCACATCCTTCTGCGGGGCGTTTAATATTATCCCCTTTCTTCCCGAAAGGCCCTCGTTGTACCGCTCTATGATCCTTCTTCTTTTTTCCAGCTCCTCATCGATATGCCTGAGATTGCACAGTCCCATGGCGGCGCAGAATTCATTGAGCTTTGCGTTGGCGCCGCAGGCCTCAACATTATTATCCCGGCTTATCCCGAAGTCCTTCAGGAGATATACCTTCTCACCGAAATCAGTTTCTTCATTATTATAACATACCGCTCCGCCCTCTATGGTATTAAAAACCTTTGTGGCGTGGAAGCTGAAGCAGGAAGCGTCCCCGTAGGTTCCTATGCCCCTTCCCTTATAGCTTACACCAAAAGCG
Organism: Lachnospiraceae bacterium; assembly: GCA_003484785.1. Lineage (GTDB taxonomy): Bacteria > Bacillota > Clostridia > Lachnospirales > Lachnospiraceae > UBA2868. The sequence goes on along the minus strand of DNAD01000145.1, from coordinate 3,402 downwards.
TGGGCAGCATCATATATCACCTTAAGCCCGTATTTTTCGGCTATCCTGTCTATTTCCTCAACGTTGCAGACATTCCCGTATACGTGCACCGGAAGGATCGCACAGGTCTTATCGGTGATCAGATCCTCGATCTTATCGGTATCGATGGTATAGTTCTTAGGATCTATGTCACAGAATACAGGCTTCAGGCCGCATCTTATGATCGCATGGGTAGTGGAGGCAAAGGTAAAGGGCGTTGTGATGACCTCCCCCTTCAGTTCAAAAGCCTGAAGGGTCAGCTCGATCGAAGCATGTCCATTCGTAAAAAGCTCTATATTATCGACTCCAAGCCTTGCCTTAAGCTCCTGCCTGAGCCTTTCATGCTTCTCTCCCATGTTCGTGAGCCAGTGATTATCCCAGATCGATCGGATCTCATCTATATACTCATCGATCGGAGGAAGAGAAGACCTGGTAACCAGTATCTTATCATTCATGATCAGGCCTCCGCGCCGATCTGTCTCACAGATCGTGCGCTTAGGATCATACTTTAGTTTGAATCGGTCCGGTCATGGAAACGGGCCGGATCATTTCCCCTATATTTTGTAAAGTATAACAAAAAAGGCCCTTATAATCAATGAAAAAAAAGGATGTATAGGGTATAATTGATATTGTGTGTTACTATTCACAGCCCTGAAGGCTGTGAGCAATATCCATTATGGGGGAAAAGCATGTCGAGCGTTGAAGAAGATATCAGAAAAGAGCAGAGGGAACACCTTCGCCGTATGAATACGAAGGAAAAAGCGGCCTACATCTGGGGATATTATAAGTGGCACATGATCGGTGTCCTGTTTGCGATCATCCTTATCACCAGCCTGATACATGACATGCTTCAAAACAGCCGCCCCGTATTTGTCGATATCCTGTTGTTAAACACTGACGCCGGGTTTGATGCCGGTGAACGTCTCGTCTCCGACATAGCCTCCTTTTCCGGAGTTGATACCAGAGAATACAGGATAAACGTGGATTCCTCCCTTTATATAAACGAAGATGATTCTGTACCTCCCGGTCCTGTGGCGGCCGCCTCCGCCCAGAAGCTTCTGGCTCTTTATGCGGCAGGTGAGGTAGATGTGATGATCGCTCCCGAGGCTGTCATAGAAAGCTATCTCAGAGCCGGGATCTTTACCGATCCCGAAACGGTGCTTGAGAAATCTTATATTAAAGAGCTTGAAAATAAGGGTTACGAACTGTATTTCAGAAAGCTCAGTGAGATGACCGATCCCGAGGATATGGATGAAGCCTTTAAAGATCGGGATGTATGTGTCGGGATTGTTATAAATAACAGTAGCTATTTAAGCGAAACAGGCGTATATGACGGGCTTTCTCCTGATTCGGAGACAGATGTTATATTTACCTTCTCAAGCGTCGGACAGCATTTGGATAACGCTCGTTCTTTTTTAGATCTGATCACCCGGTGACTCCTTCTCGATGGTTCTGTTTATTTCCCTGAATTCTCTGAAGGCCTTTCTTCCGATATTGAAAATGCGCTTCATGTTTATTGAATTCACTCCACCCTGCCTCGGACGGAAGGTGATGGGAATATATTTTACCTTTAGCCCTTTCTTCTTATAGATCACGGAGATCAGCACATTGGACAGGAAGTAGTCCCTGGGGATAAGGCCTATATACCTCTTAAGGGTTTCGGCCTTCATAAGCCTGAAGGGCGTGTTCGCATCGGTAACCGTCACTCCAAAGCATATCCTTATAACGGCCTTCAGGGTTTTTGTAACTACGATCCTCGAAAATCCGTCCTGTCTGCCGGCCCGGCTTCCGATGACCATATCATAATCCTCCCTGTTCTGCCAGAACCCGGCAAACTCCGAAGGAAGGGTCTGGCCGTCCGAATCTGTCTGGAAGATATAATCGGCCCCTCTGTCGATGGCTAACCCGTACCCGTACAGGATGGTAGCTCCGTGCCCGCTGTTTGGCTTGGTCACCGGCTCCATAAGGGGCCTGTCCTTTGCCAGCTCCTTAAGCTTTTCATAGGTGGAATCCTTACTGCCGTCATTGATGATGAGGAGCCTGGATTCTCCCTTGCCGTCATGGGCCGCCACCACCGGATACCAGTCATTGACCACATTCTCGATGTTTTCTTCTTCATTATATGCGGGAATAACAATATACAATTTATCCATTAAACACTCCATTTCTTAAGTATCTCCTCAAGCTGCCGCAGATTTTCCTCTTTTCCGTACTTAAACGCTGCCTCCTCAAAAGCAGCCTTATCATAGCAGAAGCCCCCGGGCCTTAAGAAGCGCAGAACTGCCTCCTCTATTGCCTTTTCGCCCCTGCTCATATCTATTCTGAGCCCCAGCCTTTCCGGCTCGATGACCGCGGCCACGTTTCCGATATTGCTTCCGATAACCGGAGTTCCCACGGAATAAGCCTCTATGATGGTCATCGGCAGCCCTTCATACCACAGGCTCGGAGCCAGAAGCGCCTTTGCCCTTCCTATGAGCTCCATAAGCTCATCATGCCCAAGCCTCCCTTTATAGCTTACGTTTGTAAGTCCCTTCTGCCTTATGTGATCAAGGCACCACTCCTTAAGGGGACCGTCACCGCATACAGTAAGCTCCGGCCCATCACTTCCCATCAGCTCCCAGGCCTTAAGGATCTCCTTAACTCCCTTCAGCTCGTCAAGACGTCCCGCGTAGATAAAGCCCTTTCTGAGATCCCAGGGCAGACCTTCCCCTTTATACTGTGTGAAATTGGGTTTGACAAAACATCTTTCCTTTTTGATCTGTGAAAGAGTAAGGAGCTTATCCCTGTTAAACTCCGTCAGACAGATATAGTACAGTTTTCCGTAGATCCCCCGCCATCTGTGGTATTTAAGTGACAGAACACAGGCCAGAGTAGAGACAAAGCTGTTCCTGTAGCATTTATGCCTCAGTGAGCACATAAGCCCCCTCTCTATGCAGTCTTCGCAGACATGACCGTCCCTGTAGAGGGCAGCCCCCGGGCATAGCAATCTGAAATTATGTATTACCTGAATTACGGGAACCTGCGACCTGAGCGCGGCATAGTAAACGGACGGGCTGACCAGCATCAGTGTATTATGCACCATTACAACATCAATGGACTCCTCTGCTATAAGCCTCTTTATGTCACGATATGTTTTATTCGAATAGATAAAGGAAAACGGAAGCAGCAGTTTTTTGTAAGCAGGCATTTCGTCAGTCTCGCTGTTATGCCTTGTATACAGGATAACCTTATGCCCTGCTTCCCTTAACAGTCTGCTTTCATTATCAACTACCACATCCTCCCCGCCGGGCAGCCTGTAGTAATTGTGAACGATCAAAATATTCAACCCCGCCCCCAACCCTGCGCCGATCCGCCTTGGCAGACCGGATCATCTCCCGTGCCGAT
>DNAD01000167.1:2949-4776 GCA_003484785.1 Lachnospiraceae bacterium | reverse complement strand
TTCGGCTGTGAATAGTAACAAGTAAGTAACAGTTACCCGTGAATGGTAACCAATCACTATCACGATCACAAAGGTGTATCCGGTATAAAAAAGTGTTGACAGATGAACACGGTGGGTGTATCATCTGCAACGAAAGAAAAAATCCCTGAGAAACGTCCGGATCATGCAGAGATGTTCGAGAGGATTTTCGAAATATATGAAAGGAGGCATGACAAAATGAGAAGAGCAGCGTTTGATGAGATGAATATGTGTTGGTGTATGTGTATGTGTCGAATGCTCAGCTCCCAGGCAGTTAATGTGGTCGGGTGCTTGGCTCATGAGTCATGCGCCTGAATACCGGATCGATAATAAGATCAGAGTATATGCCAGTGCCTGGGAGTAGATTCCCGGGCATGTTTTTTTTATCGCAGAGCCTGAGCAGGCCTTATAGCCGAAGACGATTTTAATGGGCCTGCGTGCGGAAGATCCCCGGGGAGATTCCGGCCGGATCATGGCCGGTCTGATGCGGCGGCGTTAATATTCACGGCGGCGCCGGACACCACTTACCGGATAATTTATAACACATGGAAGATAAGGAACTGTTACAAAATAAATTTACATTCCGACTTGTAAATCTGTTTATGAACAGTCCCTGAGAAAAAAGAAAGAGAGGAAGGTAGTTATGAAAAAAGCATTTTGGAAGAAACTGGTCACAGGCATCGCAGCAGTCTCCGTGACGGCTGCCGCCCTTGTGGGCTGCGGATCCGGATCCGGCGCGGCCGGGGCATCGGAGGCAGGAGCTGCTCAGAACAATGTATTCAGGACCCTTGATGAGATCAAGGCCGACGGCACCATCAATATCGGCGTATTCTCTGACAAGAATCCCTTCGGATACGTTGACGAGAACGGCGAATATCAGGGCTATGATGTATACTTTGCGGAGAGGATAGGAAAGGATCTCGGCGTAGACATCAACTATGTATCAACAGAGGCCGCAAGCCGTGTGGAGTATCTTGAGACCGGTAAGGTTGACATCGTGCTCGCAAACTTCACCGTTACCGAGGAAAGAGCTCAAAAGGTTGACTTCGCCCTTCCCTACATGAACGTGGCGCTCGGCGTTGTATCCCATGAGGACAACGTTATTACCGATCTTTCCCAGGTGGGAGCGGATGACCAGATCATCGTCATCTCCGGAACCACTGCGGAGACCTATCTTGAAAAGAACAACCCGGAGATAAAGCTCCAGAAGTTCGACACCTATGCAACGGCCAAGACCTCCTTCGAAAACGGGACCGGCGTAGCCTGGGCCAATGACAACACAGAGGTCATTGCCTACTCCCTTGAGAACGAGGGTTATGTAGTAGGTATCCCTTCACTTGGCAGCCAGGACACCATCGCTCCCGCCGTCTCAAAGGGAAACAGCTCACTGCTTAACTGGCTCAACGATGAGATCAGGGCTCTCGGAAACGAGAACTTCTTCCATGCGGATTATGAAGCAACCCTTCTTGACACTTACGGCGCGGATTATGAGGATACCCTTGTTGTAGAAGGCGGGGCGGCAGCAGGCGCAGCTTCGGCGACAGCCTCAGAGATCGTACCCGGAAACGGTGAGACCATAAAGATCGCTGCTTCCACAACTCCTCATGCTGAGATACTTGAAGTGGCGGCAGGCATCCTCGAGGGCTACGGCTACAAGCTGGATGTTGTGGAATTTGAAGATTATGTACAGCCCAACCTCGTTGTTGAATCGGGTGAGTTTGATGCCAATTATTTCCAGCACATTCCTTATCTTGACAGCTTCAACGAGGAAAAGGGTACTCATCTCGTAAACGCAGGCGGCATCCACTA
>DNAD01000167.1:0-2898 GCA_003484785.1 Lachnospiraceae bacterium | reverse complement strand
GAGCCCTTCGGCATCTATCCCGGAACAAAGAAGAGCCTTGATGAGATCGCCGACGGCGACAGCATTGCGGTTCCCAACGATACCACCAATGAAGCAAGAGCCCTTCTCCTCCTTCAGGACAACGGCATTATCAAACTGAAGGACGGCGCAGATCTGACCGCTACGGTCAATGACATCGTGGAGAATCCTCACAACATTGAGATCGTAGAGCTTGAGGCGGCCCAGGTGGCCAGAGTTACAGGTGAGGTTGAATATGTGGTATTAAACGGAAACTATGCTCTTGAAGCGGGCTTCTCGGTCGGAAAGGATTCCATAGCATATGAGGCAAGCGATTCCGTAGCCGCAAAGACCTATGTGAACATCATTGCGGTTAAGGAAGGAAATGAGAATGAGGATAAGATCAAAGCTCTGGTAAGCGTTCTGAGATCCGATGAGATCAAAAAGTTTATCGAGGACACCTATGACGGAGCGGTTGTATTCTTTGAACAGTAAAAACGTTGCAATTACTTCGGGGAGGGCTTAAAACCCTCCCCGAAAGCTTTTTATGGGCCAACTTTTTTTGATGAGTTGCACAGATAATAAATCCGTGTCATAATTATGGAAGTGTCTGTCCGGTTGTGACAGTCGGGAACAGTTATAACAGGTAAGGATCCGATCTTTAAAGACGGGCCGGATCGGTCCGGGCAAAGGCCGGAACTTAAGCATACGATCTGCAGGACAGATCGGGGCAGCGGAGAGTGCAGCATGAGTGAAATAGAGATAAAAAATCTCACAAAAAGATTCGAGGTAAAGGGACATACCATCACCGCCCTCAATTCCATCGATCTTTCGGTTGAAAAAGGAGACATTTTCGGGATCATCGGTATATCCGGGGCCGGAAAGAGTACTCTGGTCAGATCGATAAACTACCTGGAAAAGCCTACGGAGGGACAGGTCCTTATTGACGGGACGGATCTTTCGACCCTGTCGGACAAGGAGCTTCGTAAAAAGAGGGCCGAGATCGGCATGATCTTTCAGAACTTTAACCTCCTTGAACAGAAAAATGTCATAGACAATGTCTGTTTTCCACTGGAGATAGTGGGAATAAAAAAAAGCGATGCCAAAATAAGGGCGAGAGAGCTGCTGGAGACGGTAAAGCTTGCCGAAAAGGAGAAGGATTATCCTTCACAGCTTTCGGGAGGACAGAAGCAGAGGGTGGCAATAGCAAGGGCTCTTGCCACAAGACCGAAGATACTGCTGTGTGATGAAGCTACCAGCGCCCTTGATCCAAAGACGACCGACTCAATACTGGATCTTCTGAGGGAGATCAACGAGACAATGAACATAACCATAGTGATCATCACTCACCAGATGTCGGTGGTCACCCGTATATGCAAGAGGGTGGCCATCATCGACAACGGCGTTCTGGTGGAGGAGGGCACCGTGGATGATATATTCAAAAATCCGAAGACCGACGCGGCCAAGGAGCTTATTTTCGAGAAGAAGGTCAGATATCTTCCGATGGATGAGCTTAACGCCGAGAGAAAGATAAGGATAGTATTCACCGAGAATTCGGCCTATGAGCCGGTAATAGCCAACCTCATACTCAAATTTTCGACGCCTGTAAATATCCTTAAGGCCGACACGAGAAACGTGGGCGGCAAGGCAAGAGGCGAGATGATCCTGGGGCTTCCGGAGGATCCCGGTATCCAGGAAAACATGATAAAGTATCTTAAGGAAAGCGGACTGGCTGTGACGGAGGTGACTGAAGATGTTTGATGAGAAAACCATCGAGATGCTTCTTGTTGGAATAAAGGATACCCTTTACATGACACTGGTATCCACATTTTTCGGATATGTCCTGGGGCTTCCCTTCGGGGTCATCTTAAAGGTTACCGGTAAGGACGGCCTTAAGCCCAACAGGATAATCTACGGGATAGGGGATTTTATCTGCAACATAGTAAGGAGCATACCTTTTCTGATCCTCCTTATCCTCCTCATTCCCTTTACACGCGCCCTGGTGGGACAGAGCTACGGCTCCACCGCCACCATAGTGCCTCTTGTGATCTGCGCTGCCCCCTATATCGCAAGGGTCGTGGAGTCGTCCCTTAACGAAGTGGACGCCGGGGTCATCGAGGCCGCAAGATCCATGGGAGCGAGCAACAGGCAGATCATCTTCAAGGTCCTTCTGGTAGAGGCCAGGGTATCGCTTATTACCGGAGCGACCATTACAACGGGACTGCTGCTTGGCTATTCCGCCATGTCCGGTACCGTAGGCGGCGGCGGATTGGGTGACATTGCCGTCAGGTACGGGTATTACAGATGGCAGACCGATATCATGATCGTAACAGTTATCCTGCTGATCGTCATTTTCCAGGTCATCCAGAACCTGGGAATGAGGATAGCGAAGAAAATAGATCACAGAAAGAGATGAGGACCGCTCATGAATCCTGAGGTATTAAGCTCATATTTGCCTCTTTTCACGGAGGCCTTCTTTCTGACCGTAAAGATCGGGTGGGTAGGGATAGGGCTGTCTCTTCTCATAGGGATCTTCTGCGCATTTATCCTTTATTTCAGGATCCCCGGGGCTTGTGCTTTTGTCAGGTGCTATGTGGAGCTTTTCAGGAATACCCCTCTTCTGGTTCAGCTGTTTTTTATCTATTACGGCCTTCCGACCATCGGGGTCAGCATTTCCGCGCAGGTCTGCGGCGCAGTGGGGCTGGGCCTTCTGGGAGGAAGCTACATGACAGAGAGCTTCAGAAGCGGGCTTGAAGCGATACCGGTGATCCAGACCGAAAGCGCCGTATCCCTCGGAATGAACAGAAAACAGCTGTTCACCTCGGTGATACTTCCCCAGGCCTTTGCCATAAGTGTCCCGGGAATTGTGGCCAATGTCATATTCCTGCTTAAGGAGACCAG
>DNAD01000099.1 GCA_003484785.1 Lachnospiraceae bacterium | reverse complement strand
GTGGGATCGGTCTCTTCCGAATATGAGTCTGCGGTATCGCTTTCTTCCGAATATGTGTCTGCGGTATCGCTTTCTCGCGAGGACAAAGCTTCGGGATCGGTTTCCTTCGAATACGCGTCTGCAGGCCCGGATCCGTCTTCCCTTCCCTCGTTTTCCGCATTCTTTATAACAGCTTCGGGCTGACTGTCCCTGCGTCCTCTGCGGCGTCTTGAATTACCGCCGCGCTTTTTCTTTCCGCCGGATCTTTTGATCGGAATCCCCAGTACCCTTAATACATAGGTCAGCTCGTCCTTATAATAAAATTCCAGCCGGATTAAACTAAGCAGCCAGGAGAAAACAATGCCTGCGCTGAAAACCTCCGCATCACTCTTTCTGCACGCCACAGCCCTGTACCTTATGGGAACAAACAGGATCGCAAGCGCCAGAAGAAGGATCAGGGAGAGTATAACTATGAGCACTATAGCGGTTATTTTCAGCACTGTAAGGATAACTACCATATTATGTCAACCTAAAACCCGTTCTTCAATATCCTTTCTAAGCTCCATATAGGTTCCCGTAACCCTGAAATGCTCTTCTATAATATCCTGTACCAGATCAAAGGCGGCCTCGATGCTTTCGGCGATCCCTATGACAGTATGGTCATGCCTCCTGTAGCACTTCTGCTTAAACATAAACGCGGGGACAATGTCAAATACATCCTCCCCGTTTTCGGAAAGCAGGATAAACCATATCCCGGCCATGCCGGCCCCGGTAAAGAGCCTGATCCGGATTTCCGAAAGCTTTTTCTTTGTATATTCCGTAAGATATAGATTTTCACTGTATCTTATCATATCCCGCCATCCTGCCGCCGGGTCATACCCGTGTACACAATTCAAAAAGATTATAGCTTATCGCATCCTTCTTTTCAAGTTTCTATATCCTGTGCAGATCCGTTTGTGTTACTATTCGGTTACCATTCACGGGTCACCCCAACCTCATTTGCAAAGCCCGTGCTTACGCACTTTTCACTCTGCTGACGCAGACTCGTTTTGCTCATGTGGGCGGGGTTAAATTCCGAAATATGCATCCAACACCGCTTTGGCCACGGGAACCGCAAACTGTCCTCCGGAGCCGGCCTCCTCGGCGATCACGGTGACCACCACTTTGGGATCCTCTGCGGGGGCAAAGCCGGTAAACCAGGCATGGGACATTACCTTGTTGGAGGAATACTCTGCCGAGCCCGTCTTTCCCGCTGCGGTATACCTGTTATTCTTAAGCCTTGTGGCCGTACCCTCTTCAACAACCTGCGTCATAAGCTCACGAAGCCTTTCGGAATAGTCCTTTTGCATGAGCCTGCCGTACTCCTTTGGTGAATAGCTCTTTATCCTGTCTCCCCCCGCGTTTTCGATATGGTCTATGAGGTAAGGCTCCATAAGGATGCCGTCGTTGGCTATGGCCTGAGTGATCATTGCGATATGTATCGGCGTAGACTGACTCTTGCCCTGACCAATGGCCGTCTGCATAAGCTCTCCCTTATCAGAGCCCGGATTGATGGGAACATAGCTCTGCTTATAAGGAAGCTTTAAAGGAAGCGGATTGTTGAAAAGAAGCTCCTCACAGGTATCCCGGAATGCCTTTTTATCAAGGGATACTCCGATCTGGGCAAAGGCGGAGTTGCAGGATTTCGCAAAGGCCTCCGGGGCATTTACCACACCGTGCTCCTGTCCGTGGTAGCAGTTTATGGTATAACCCTCATCGCTGAAGCTTCCCTTACAGTCAAAGGAATAATCCTCAAAAGCTTCGGGACTGTTCTCTCTTATAAATTCCAGCATGGTCACGATCTTAAAGGTGGAGCCCGGCGGATACAGACCCTGGGTCGCCCTGTTTACCAGGGCGCCGTTTTTCTGATCCTCATTGATCTTATCCCAGGCCTCTGCTATGGAATTCGGATCGAAGTCGGGCTTGCTCACCATGCAGAGTATCTTTCCCGTATCGGCCTCCAGAGCGATGACCGCTCCCTTATGACTGCCCAGGCCCTTATAGGCCGCCGCCTGCATATCAATATCCAGCGTGGTTATCACATTATCACCGGGATTCTTCCTGCCGTTTAAGGTATTATTTATCCTTTCCGGGAAAAAGCTGTCAGAGGTGAGCAGGGTGAAATTCTGCTGCAGCTCTATTCCCGATCTGCCCTTGTCGGAAAAGCCGACACTGTGGGCAAACAGATTCTTATAGGGATAGCTTCTGGTCTCGGTTCCGTCGTCATTTACAATGGTCCGGGCAAGAATATCCCGGTTCCTCGAAAGGATCCTGCCCCTGACCACCTTCTTTGCAAACAGCTCCTGTCTGGTATTGTAGGGGCTGTTGATAAAATCGGGCGCGTTAAAGCCGGTAAAATATCCTACATTTACTATCATAAGTATGAACAGCAGGACAAAGGCCGAGGTAACACGCACAATACCTTTGTTCTCCTTTACTCTGTCGGAAAGCACAGGCGAAGGGTTGACGGCCTTTTTTGCGGATGAAGGCATAAAGGCAGTTTTGTCCTTATAGAACGCGTTATACATGCCCTGGATTATGGAAAACATGGTAACGCTCACCATGATGGAATTACCGCCGTAGCTTACAAGCGGCAGGGTGACTCCTGTAAGGGGAATAAATTTTGTCACTCCTCCGATGTTTAAGAATACCTGAACCCCGTAGGTCATGGACAGCCCCACTGCCACAAGCTTGTAGAAAAGATCCGTAAACTTCATGGAGATGTTCATGAACATCACAAAAATACTGACACACACCAGTATCAGGCAGATCCCGAAAAGTACTCCCAGTTCCTCACAGATCGCCGCAAAGATAAAGTCAGAAGCCGCAACGGGGGTTTTTTCGGGAGCGCCCTGCAAAAGCCCCATCCCAAAGAACCCTCCGGTGCCGATGGCAAAGAGAGACTGGGATATCTGATAGCCCGCGTTGTCTATTGTTCCCAGAGGATCCCTGAAGCCCTCAACTCTCACCCTCACATGGCTGAAAAGCTTATATCCCAGCCCTGCGGCAAAGACTCCCGCGGCAAGCCCTCCGAACAGGAACAGATAGCTTCCCGTTGCGATAAAAAGCATGGTAATATAGACAACAAAGTATATAAGCGCGCTCCCCAGGTCCCTTGAAAGCACCAGGATTATTATGTGGGCCCCCGCTATCAGGGCCGTGATGACAATATCCGTAAACTTCTTCGCCCTTGCCAGCATTCCGGCAATCGCAAACACAAAGGAAAGCTTTACGAACTCAGAGGGCTGGAAGGTGACTCCGCCTATGTTTATGCTCAGCTTTGAGCCGTGTATCGCTGTGGAAAAAACAAGCACCACAAGGAGCATGAAAATCCCCAGACCGGCAAAAAGGTAATAAAACCTTCTCAGGTTCTTGAATTTCATAAGGATATAGGGAATGACCGAGGTGAGGATAAGAGAGGCTATCGCTATCATGATCTGCTTAAGTGCCTTGTCAAAGGACAGCCTTATAAGGATTATAAAGCTCACGGTCAGGAGCATGCACATATTGTTGACGATCAGACGGTTAGCCCCCTTATAGGCTATGCTGTAAAAGATGATGACACCTGTCGTAGTCAGCTGTCCTATAAGGAAAACAACGGGAAGCCTGGTATTGTCCTCCATCCCCAGATACAGCACGGTAAAGGCAATAAGGTTTATTATGACCATCGCGGCATTCTGCCTCACATAGATCCCGTGCCGTTCACTTTCATGATGGAACTTAAACACCAGAAAACACTGAAAGGTATAGACAGCCATCAGAATAGTCAGTATGTACTTGGATAATTCGGCTGCTATTATCTCCAAAGCTACTCCACGCCCCTGTTAAGATGACCCTTCGTGTATTTTTTCACCGGAGGATCAGCATTCGGGTTCTTATTTACATAATATTTTATTATGTCAACAGATTCCTCTTCTGTTTCAGTCGTAAGATCAAGCCGTATAAACCGCGGTTTGAGCCTGTCAATGATCCCGTCCTTTTCGGAAATAAAGACCGGCACACTGTTATAGATCACGTTCGTGCATTCCCCGCAGAGGTTTGAGCAGGGAAATTCATTTGAATATCTGTCCTTAAGAAATACATAGGGCAGAGACGGCATATTTCTTTTATTCCTCTCCTTACTCCTGTCTGGCCTATCCGAAAGCAGGCTCCTGTTCGTCCCCGGACAATCGCCCGATGGGGATGCCTTTTCTCTGGATAAGCCAAGAGTATGTCTTACGCACTGGGCGCTCAGCATAAGAGGGAGCCTTCCGTACGCGATAAGCTCCTCACCTTTTACGTTTCTTCCAAGCAGCTCCTTTTTATTAAGCTCAACGGGCACCGTGGTGATGAGGTTTTCCCCGAAGCTTTTAAGAAGGCTTAAGGCGCATCGGTTCAGGGCGTAAAGATGAATATCTCCTATGATCAGTTTATCATAACCTGTGTCCGATAAACGGTACAGCAATTCAATATTATCGATGAGGACTCCGTCGCTGTATTCCCATAGCAGCTTAACCGCGTCCGAAGAGGCCGGAAAAATATTGTTTCTTATGATATAGGGCAGTCTGGGAATGAACAGCTTTCCATGCTCTCTTACCCTCTTACAGATATCCTTAAGCTCGTCTGCGCTGTTCAGTATCGATACGGGGAAGGAAACCGCATTCACTCCCTCCGTCATAAGAACAGCTCCGAGAAGGTTAAGATCCGTAAAGCTTACATGAAGCTTCGGAAAGGAGCCTGTTTCGGGCTCAGCAGCAGAATTTCCTCCCGATGTTATGTTAACCTGTCCCTGTTCCTTTATCAGCAGTCCGTCTGCTTTTTCTCTGTCATATTCTAACTCTCGTTTATATTCCGAAAGGAGTGTGCTCTTAAGGCATAAGATCCCGTCCCTTCTGAGGGCGTTCAGTGAAGCCGCCGTCATAAAAGGACTTCCCTTAATGACCGTTTGTGTGCTTATGGCCTGAAATTCGGTATTTCCAAGCTTTTTAAGCTGTCTGTTGATCTCTTCCGTTCCAAGAGGCCTTGTTTTTGCGCTTTCCGCCGTCTCTCCGTTAACACAGACCCGCAGCTCTCTCCCGTTGTGCTCACAGGAAAGCTCAAGAACCGAGGGTTTTTCTTCCTCGATAACGGCACGCATCACTACAGGGCGCTTCGGGGCTTTTCCCCCATACTCAAGATACAGCTTTTTGCGAAGGCCTTCCTGTGTTCTGTCATAAGCGGGGCTGTCTATGGAGAGCATATCTCTTCCGTTCTGCTTAAAATAGTAGCCCCCGGAATTTCCGCCTCTGGTATAGAGCTTTATAAGATCATCTCTGTCCTTTTTATCAACCCGGTAAGGCTCTGTATGGTCCGAAGCAAGGATCCTGTCAATATATTTTCTGTATATTCCGGTAACACCCGCGACATACTCCGGGCCCTTCATCCTTCCCTCTATCTTGAAGGAATAGATGCCCGCATCAATAAGCCTGTCAAGGACATCTATCACACAGATATCCTTAGCGCTGAGATAGTATTTTTCCTTATCATCCTTACCCGTTTTATAAGGCAGTCTGCAGGGTCCCGCGCAGCGCCCCCTGTTTCCGCTCCTTCCTCCGAGAAGGGAGGAAAACAGACATTTGCCGGAATAGGAATAACAGAGGGCGCCATGGATAAAGCACTCAAGCTCCATCCCTGTCTCGTCCCTCATCCTTTTCAGCTCGATAAGGGACAGTTCTCTTGCGGGTACCACCCGGCTTATGCCCGAGTCACTCAAAAGACGTATGCCCTCTGCGCCGGTTACGGAGAGCTGTGTGCTTGCGTGAAGAGGAAGCCCGGGAAAACATTCCCTTAACAGCTTTGCCACGCCGGGATCCTGAATAATGACTCCGTCAAGCCCGTTTATATAAAGAGGATAGATATAGTCATAAACCTCTGTAAGTTCATTATCCTTAAAAAGCGTGTTGAGAGTAAGATAGATCCTTCTGCCGAAAAGATGCGCAATATCCAAAGCCTCGATGAGCTCTTTCTGATCAAGATTTGAGGCATATGCCCTGGCGTTAAACCTGTTCCCGCCCAGATAGACAGCGTCCGCGCCTGCGTTTATCGCAGCTCTGAAGCACTCCATGTCTCCCGCGGGAGATAATAATTCAACCTGTTTATTCATACGTCAAAAAAAGAGGCTGTCATGGACAGCCCCGCCTTTATTTTTTCCCAAGCTCCTTCTGATAGCTTTTTATCTGCTTTTCTCTGCTTTCAAGCTTGATCTGCGCGGCTATGAGTTCATGCTTAAGATCGTACATTTCGGTATCCTTTGCCTCAAGCTCTGCCGAAAGCTCATCCAGCTCGGCCTTTGTCTTAAAATAGTCATCGGCAATATTCAGCTGCAGGAGAATGCTCTGCATATCGGAGGGCTGCCTCTTAAAGGATTCCATCCTGTTATATTCCGCGATCTTTGCATTTAAATAAGAGGCAAGCTTCTGGAGGTATTCCTCGCTCTCGTAACCGCTGAGCTTTATAACCTTTCCGTCTATAACTACCTCAGTCCCTTTTCCGTTGATGGCCATAAATATCACCTGCTTTGATAAAAAGTGTGTAACTGTTCAGTACCTTCACAGTAATCATGAGGCATCAGGTTTTGCCTGATGGCGCTTACTATAATACATCACTTAGGATTCTGCGTCAAGTAAACCCTCAAGACCGAAGTGCTCATAGGCCGCTTTTGTTGCAACCCGGCCTCTGGGAGTGCGGTTTAAAAACCCGTTCTGTATAAGGTAGGGCTCATAAACATCCTCTATGGTCCCCGAATCCTCGGAAACGGCAGCCGCCAAAGTATCCAGTCCCACGGGACCTCCGTCGAATTTCTCAATGAGAGTAAGAAGAAGGTTTCTGTCTACACGGTCAAGCCCCAGCTTATCCACATCCATCAGATCAAGAGCTGTCACCGCATTTTCATGAGTGATCCTGCCGTCGTAGCGGATCTGCGCAAAGTCTCTTACACGCTTAAGCAGGCGGTTGGCAAGTCTCGGGGTTCCCCGGCTCCTTCTGGCAAGCTCCATCGCTCCCTCCTCCTCGATCTCTACATTAAGGGTTTTTGCGGAATGCAGGATTATGGTCTTAAGCTCTTCGTTGGTATAAAATTCCAGCCTGTGGATAATGCCGAAGCGGTCTCTTAAGGGCGCGGTCAGAAGCCCCGCCCTGGTGGTGGCCCCCACAAGAGTAAATTTCGGAAGCTCCAGCCTTATGGAGCGGGCAGTAGCGCCCTTTCCGATCATTATATCGATGGCGTAATCCTCCATCGCGGGATAGAGCACCTCCTCAACCTGCCGGTTCAGCCTGTGTATCTCATCAACAAAAAGGACATCGCCCTCAGCCAGGTTATTCAGAACTGCCGCTATCTCTCCGGGCTTTTCTATGGCCGGGCCGGAGGTTATCTTTAAATGACTCCCCATTTCATTGGCTATTATCCCTGCAAGAGTGGTTTTGCCAAGCCCCGGAGGCCCGTAAAAAAGGACATGGTCAAGAGCGTCCTGTCTCTGCTTTGCGGCCTCTATATATACTCTCAGATTGTTCTTTATCTTGTCCTGCCCGATATAGTCGTTAAGATTCTGCGGTCTCAGAGAACCTTCTATCTTAACATCCTCTTCGGTAAGGTTTGTTTCTATTGTTCTTTGTGCCATTTCCCCTCATGATCATCTGTTGCCCCGCCATAACCGCTTTAATCGATATTGTCTGCGGCCCTTCGGGCCACGATAGCAACGGGCTTTGCCTTAAGGTTCTTAAGCCTTTCGGGCTGCGGCCGGTAACAGATCTCCCCTTTGTATAATCAATAAAGAACAAGGTATCCAAAAGGATATCATGTTATTACCTTAAGCGCCAGCTTAAGGATCTTTTCCACATCGTCTCCTGCCTCGGCGCCGACAGTCCTTACTGCCTTAAGGGCGCCGGTTTGTGAATAGCCCAAAGCCACCAGAGCCTCCGCGGCCTCCCTCTGCGCTGCCGTCTGGGCGCTGCCTGCCGTCTCTTCTCCCTCGCCGGATAACTGCGCATCAAGCGCATCCCGGAGAGAAACCTTATCTTTCAGATCGATTATCATTCTCTGGGCTGTTTTGCTGCCTATTCCCGGAGCTTTGGATATCGTTTTTGAATCTGCCGAAACAATGGCATATCTCAGCTCGTCCGCGCTCATGACGGACAACAGTGACAGCGCGCCCTTCGGACCTATCCCGCTTACCTGTATAAGGAGCTTGAAAAGATCCAGGTCGTCCTTTGTAAGGAACCCATACAGAAGCATCGCATCCTCTCTCACGCTCAGATACGTGTAGATCTTATGCTCCTCCGAGACCCCTCCTATCCTGTCCATTGAGCTCCGGGGCATGATGATATTATAGCCGATGCCTCCGACCTCAAGCACTATCTGCTGATCATAAATCGCAGCTACCGTTCCCTTTAAATATGCGATCATCTATCCCTGTTTTCCTTTTTCCCCTGTTTTCCGTTTATATTAAACACATAAAAAGCGTGCGCATCCGCCGGAGGCTTTATAGTAAAAGGTATTTATTCAGCCAGCTGACTGAATCGACACGAAGTGCTTTTTACCCTGACAT
>DNAD01000209.1 GCA_003484785.1 Lachnospiraceae bacterium | reverse complement strand
GTTACTGTTCACGGCCCTTTGGATCGTGACAGTAACCGTCAGGCTCCTTTTGCCTCAAACTGTCCACTCCCCATCCTGTGTACAGTACAATAATAACATAATCTGAAAAAGCTGCATCGGATTAATGGGAAATATCCGCATATATTATCCCTTTTGTATCTTATCCTCCGGCAGGTATTTAAGCACCATTTTCTTAAGATTTTTTGCTTCAATGGGCTTGGTAAGATAGTCCGTAAAGCCCTCCTTAAGATATCTGTCCCGGGCTCCGTCAATGGCATCGGCGGTAAGGCAGATCACGGGAGTGTGCTTTCCCTCTCTGTCTTCTCTTTCCCGGAGTATGTGAAGGGTCTCTATACCGTCCATAACAGGCATGCGCTGATCCAGAAGGATCAGATCGTAATCGGACTTTACTGCAAGCTCCAGGGCCTCATCACCGCCTCCTGCCGTATCAATGATCATCCCGGTATCCTTTAAGAGCCCTGCTGCCACAATAAGATTCATGCGGGTGTCGTCCACAATGAGGACACGGGCAGCGGGCGCAAAGAAGCTATCACCACCGTCATACGCCTTTTCGGAATTGTCTTCCGTTTTCCTTAAGCAGTCTCCGACAGTCTCTGATGACATCACCTTCTGAGGGATGTGCAGGATGAATTCCGATCCCTCCCGGTAGCGGCTCTTCACCTCGATGGTTCCGTTCATCATCCCGACAAGCCTTCGGGTGATGGCAAGGCCCAATCCCGTGCCCTCTATCGCGCTGTTCTCCTTCATGTCCATCCGCTCGAAGCTCTGGAACAGCCTGCCCATATCCTCTTCCTTTATCCCTATCCCGGTATCCCGTATGAAAAAGGCAAGCCGTATGATCTGTCCCTTTTCATATCCCTCCGTACCATCCGCCTTTACGGAGAGAGTCACGCTTCCCTCCTGTGTATACTTGACGGCATTATTAAGCACATTGGTAACAACCTGGCGTATACGCACCTCATCGCCGTAAAGCAGATCCGGAAGGTTTTCATCCACATCCGCCAGAAAATCAAGATCCTTTGCCCGGGCGCGGAAACAGACCATATTGCCGACATCGTTGATCACCGAGCTCAGTCTGTACTGACCCTCCCGTATCTCAAGCTTCCCCGCTTCGATCTTCGAAAGATCAAGGATATCATTGATGATGGCAAGCAGACTGTTTCCGGCACTCTCTATATTGCCCGAACAGTTTACGATCTCACTGAATATCCTGTGCAGCTCTTCTCTGTCTTCCGGAAGGTCGTCTCTTGCCCTTATGCTTTCATTAAGCACCATTTCGTTCATCCCCAGCACCGCGTTCATGGGAGTACGTATCTCATGGCTCATGTGGGCAAGGAATTCGCTTTTGGCTGCGTTAGAGCGCTCCGCCACCTTTCTTGCTTCCCGAAGGCTGTTGTTTTCCATGACCTTCTGTTCAAAGATCACGATAAAGATAACGGTGACGGTAGCCGCCACTATGATAAGCGATATCAGAAAAAGGATCAGGGGGATGATATCATATACAGAGGTATCCGCCTGGCCGGATATGCCTGATGAAAGCACATCCCTGATCCAGGCTCCGAGCATGAGGCCTCCCAGGGCGCATACCAGCGTTACGCCCACATAAACCGACTTCAGGGTGTTCTGGACTCTTTTGTCCATATTCGGGCCGTAAGCCTCGTTCTTCTCCGAAAGCATTATTGCCCATACCAGCAGCAGGCAGGTAAGGCTGTTTAAAAAGGAGCAGGGATAATAGAGGTTTCCGATCAGGCCGTCGAAGCAGGAGCAGGTCCACATTCCGAATTCGGTCGTCACATACAGAAACGCCGCGGCATGCACATGAGGAGGCGGGGATATATCCCTGTGTCTGATATGCCACAGGATGGATTGTATACAAAAGCAGGCGATCAGGGTACATACCGTCACCTGATAGATATTGTTGAGCACCCCCCCGAAGGTGATATACAGGGACAGCTGCCACAGGTTAAGCGGTATGGGGACAAGCATCAGTATGTGGAAATATCTTCTCTCCTGCGGGCTCTTTATATGGATCAGCAATAACAGAAGGACCAGATAGGAAGTATTCCACCCGAAATAAGCCAGCATATCCGAAACATTCGGAGTACTCCCCATGATGATAAGATACGCGGTCCAGAAATAGCAGCTTAAAAGACTGCTGAGAAAGAAAACAACGGAATAGATCCAGGTACGGTTCCTGCTGACAATATACCTGAAGATGGATATCAAAAGAGCGGCCAGAATGGCAACAAGCTGAAATATGTTTTCAAAAAGCTCCAATACCATCGCAAATCCTCCGAAAATAAGTATACCATGGGTTTGTAAACCTTTACAAGAAACAATACATAAATTGCAATTATTATCCATAACAGGGGTTACTATTCACTCCCCAAAAGCTTTACGGAATGCCGGTGAGGTGGTACAATTCTATGCCGGAAAGAGGATTAAACGGGATGGGAAAGGAATATGTCTTATAAATACGAAACGCATCTGCATACCTGCGGGTCTTCGGCCTGCGGGGTATCCAGAGGAGAAGAATATCTTGAAGGGTACCTTAAGCTGGGCTACGACGGCATTTTTATTACCGAGCACTTCTATCTCGGCAACACCTGCATACCCAGAAGCCTGCCCTGGACGGACTGGGTGGACGCATACTGCGAAAGCTACTACGAAACAAAAAGAGCCGCTTCCGGCTCGGGTCTGAAGGTTTTTTTCGGATGGGAAAGCACCTACGGCACAGGAGAGGATTTTCTGATCTACGGTCTTGGCCCCGATTGGCTTAAGGGGCATCCCGAGATCATCCGGCTTACACAGGAGGAGCAGTATGAGCTTGTCCACCGCGAAGGCGGTCTCGTGGTTCAGGCCCATCCCTTCAGGGAACGGGACTATATGAGAGAGATCGTGCTGCACCCTCATCACTGCGATGCCTGGGAGGTGGCCAACGCGGGAAACCTCCCCTACATGGACCGCCTGGCATATGAGTATGCCTTAAGCCATAATATGATAATGACCTGCGGCTCTGATATCCATACCGTGGAAAAGCTGAAGGAAGGGCTTGTGTATCCCATGGAGACCGAGGAGAGCCTTTCCTGCGAGGCCGATTATGTGCGCCTTATCCTGTCGGGTAAAGGCTTCAGGGCTCTCTTTCCCAAAGAGCGGATGAAATGTGAAATACAGACGCTCTCTCTGCCTGTTTTCTGGCGGTTCTGACCTTTATCCGTTTCCCTTTGCGCCAGGCCCTGCTTCATCTCCGGCCTCTTTGATCCCTTTTGACCGGGATTTTTAAACTGCCCGGTACGGGGTTTCGGCGCGGATCAGCCCTATGGATACATCGTTTACATTTGTTCCCGTGGGGCCGGTTACAAGCAGCCCGTCGATCTGTGAAAGTGCCCTATAGGAATCGTTGTCGGAGAGCACCTTTTCAATGTCGATCCCAAGCTCTGAAAGCCTTTTTCCGCTGTTTGAGTCCACAAAGCCCCCCGCGGCATCGGTGGGCCCGTCCGTTCCGTCACTTCCGAAGGAAAACAGGCATACATTGTCAAGGCCGGATATGATCCCGGCGCCTGAAAGCGCCAGCTCCTGGTTCCTCCCTCCCTTACCTTTTCCCGTAAGATGGACAACTGTTTCGCCTCCGGCTATAAAGGCAAGGTTTTCTCTGTCGCCCGCATGGGTTTTAAGCACCGATGCGAGAAAGCTTCCGGCCGCCCTTGCCTCGCAGCAGAGCCTGTCTGTCAGTATTACCGGCCTGTAGCCAAGGCTTTTGCACTCTTTTGCAGCGGCAAGACACAGCCTGCTTACGCTTCCCGTCACAACGGTCGTGATATTGTCAAGGGCCTTCGGGGTTTCCTTTCTTAAAAGCTCTTTTGCGGCTTCGGACAGACGAAGCCGGTATCTGTCTGCGATCTCCAGGGCCTCATCGCAGGTTGAGGCATCGGGATAAGCCGGGCCCGAAGCGATCATGTCAAGGGGATCCCCCAGTATATCGCTCAACACGATGCTGAAAACCCGCGCCGGAGCGCAGGCTTTCGCAAAACGGCCGCCCTTTACGGCGCTTAACCGTTTTCTTATCGTATTGATCTCAACTATATCGGCTCCGCAGGCCATGAGCTGTCCCGTGATGTCTTTAAGCTCCGTTTTGGATACGAGAGGCTTTTCAAAAAGGGCGCTGCCCCCTCCCGAAAGAAGGAAAAGAACCGTGTCCTGCCCTGTAAGATCCGAGACCAGACGTAATACCTCTTCAGTCGCCTGAAATCCGTTTTCATCCGGAATTGGGTGCCCCGCTTCAAAGCATCTGATGCCGCAAAGCTTTTTTTCAACGTGGCCGTATTTTGTGATGACGATGCCCTCATCGATCCTGAAGGGAGCCTCTGCCGCGGCCGCGGCCATCCTCCAGGCCGCCTTTCCCACAGCGACCAGGACGTTTTTCCCCTTTGACGGTACAAACCCTTTAAGCTCCCGTCTGACCGCCTCATCAGGAAGTACCTGCCGAAGGCTTCCCCTCATTATTCTCTCAGCATCGTCTCTTAAGCTCTGTTGCATCGGATTCTCCCTTTGATCATCTTATCATATGAGGTATTACTGTACAATTATTACTTGATTTTTACAGCTTTGAATGGTATTTTG